>NZ_JAJTDH010000014.1:0-97121 GCF_021300285.1 Microcystis sp. 49638_E5
TGCTGCCGCTATGCTTAAAGTTATCTTGTATCTTTCGCAAACCTTATCGAAGGAGTGATAAGTGATTAAATGAACCAACCACTGATTTAAACCGTGAAATCCTCCCAAGAAAAAACCAACCACCACAGGAGGTAGTTTTAAGTAATAAATAGCAACGAAAAAAGGAACATCCATCAAAGGATTAAAGAAAGTTTGTATCTGTGCGGGTAGGACATCATACTTAAAACGTCCCGTTAATAACATATAGGGATTATAAAAATGATAATTGCGTAAATCCCAACTAACATCTTGACCTAAGATAACTGATAAAATCCCTAATCCGATAAAATAAACTACTGCCCAGAAGAGGGGATGAGTGAGGGTGAACCGTTTTAATAATGCCATAATTTAATCAATAATTTTGGTGACTTCGACGAGAAAACTAAACCCAATAGGACTGTTTACTTTCAGCAAAAGCCAATCAGTTATTAGTTTTTACTGTGCCATTAGACTAATTACTAGCTCTGGGATGAGTCGGCCTTTTAGCTGATAGCTTTTTACTTGATATACCATGTTTGGCTAACAAATACAAACGGAAACTTTTGACTCCAAAAAACGTCTTTGGGCAAGTTGACCAAATTTTGATATACTAAGGTGATAAAATTGCCCACCATACTGACTCGATCGCCCATGAAGTCCAGAAAAGGGTTAATCTCGGTCAAGCAAGCTTATCTAAAAATTCTATCGGTCATCCTAGTTCTGGCGATAATCGGTTTATCGGTTGTCGGAAACTATGGTATCACTTGGGACGAACCGATCGAAGTGGATATGGTCAATCATAATCTCGAATATATCCGAGAAAACAAGCCCATATCAGAAATGTCGCGTCATTACGGCTTTTATTTTAACTACATATCCCAACTTATCTATGAAACCAAAGAAAATTTTTTCCCTGCTACCCCCAATCTTCCCCCCAATCCCACCGATAAGGAGGAATGGCTATCGAGGATCTGGCAAATAACCCGGGTTAAGCACGTCGTCACCTTTCTTTTTTCCCTGATTACCTATCTATCGGTGGTGGGAATCGTCGCTATCCTAGCAGGAATCGAATCTGCTTGGTTAGGTGCGCTAATTTTAGCCCTATTTCCCGCTTTTTGGGGTCATAGCTTCTTTAATCCCAAAGATATTCCCTTTGCAGCCATGTTCACCCTCGGAACCTTCGCTGGTTCCCTATTGCTAGATAAATATTTTCGATCCGAAAATCAGGCTATTAAACTAGGATTTAACCGTTTAACCGTTTATTCTTGTCTCTACGGGGTTCTCGCTGGTTTAATCACCGGAATTCGCATCGGTGGCTTTTTTATCCTCTTTTATCTCATCTTCGCCCATCTGGTGGCCCGATGGGATATCAAAACCCTCCCCAAAACTCTCTGGCGTTTTCTGCCCCTATACGCAGTTATTATAATTTTTTGGGCAATAACAACCTATATAGTCCATCCTGCCGCTTGGAGAACCCCGATTACTTGGTTTATCGAAGCGATAACCCTCATGTCAAAGTATAACATCTGGGATAATACGGTTCTCTTTGACGGTCAAAATATCCCCGGTCGTTCCCTACCGTGGTACTATCTACCCCGGCTATTTTCCCTCACCACCCCCGTCCTCCTGCAAATCGCCGCCCTGGTCGGTGTAATTGGGATTTTGACAAAAATGACCAAATTAACGCCAACCCAGCGTGCTTGCGCCCTAATCACCGTACTCCAAGCGTTTTTACTGCCTACCGTTGCTATCCTGCGTCAATCTACTCTCTACGACGGCATCCGTCACTTTTTATTTGTCATTCCCGCCCTAGCAGCGATCGCAACTACGGCCATTATTTGGACATACCATAAACTCAAACAAAAGTCAATAAAAATCTTTCTCACTACCCTGCTAATCCTCAACTTTAGCCTCATTGTCCACGACATGATTAGCCTACATCCCTACGAATACACCTACTATAACCGCGCCTACGGAGGCTTAAAAGCGGCCCAAGGTCAACAGGAAACCGATTACTGGGGATTAAGTCTCAAAGAGGGGATGGAATGGCTTAATCAAAATGCCGCCGCTAACTCTACCATTGTCGTTGCCGGTCCGATGTTTGCGGCGGAAATGGTAGAGAATCACCAACGAAACCTGACAATGATCTATCGAGATGACTTTGCTTGGGGAAAGGCCGCCGACCCCGATTATTATCTAGCTATATCCCGATACGATTATTTCCAAGCTTTCCCCCATTGTCCCATTGTTCATGCCGTCCAACGTCAAGAAACACCCCTAACTATCATTAAACATTGTCGTCAGCCATGATCGAAATGACCGCTATTCCGCCGATTTCCCTGAAAAACTACCGTATCGCCGCCATCATTCCCTGTCACAATGAAGAACTAACGATCGCTAAAGTTGTCTCCCAATTTCAAACTTTTTTGCCAGAAGCGGCAATATATGTTTATAACAACCGCTCTACCGATGATACCGTGACCGAAGCACTGAAAGCGGGGGCGATCGTGCGTCAGGAAATCCAACCGGGAAAAGGCAATGTTGTCCGGCGGATGTTTGCCGATATCGAGGCCGATATCTATATTCTTATTGATGGTGATGATACCTACGAAATTGCGGCAGTACGTCGCTTAATTGAACGAATGTTGGGGGAACAATTGGATATGGTGGTCGGTGCGCGTCGGGAAGCGGTAAAATCCTCCCAGGCTTATCGCCGGGGTCATCGCGCTGGTAATCTGTTTTTAACAGGATTCGTTAAATTTCTGTTTGGAGCGCGTTTAATCGATATGCTCTCCGGTTATCGTGTCTTTTCCCGTCGTTTCGTCAAATCTTTTCCCGCTTTATCCAATGGTTTCGAGATTGAAACCGAGTTAACTATCCACGCTTTAGAATTAAAAATTCCCTTCGCTGAAGAACCAACCCTCTACGGGGAACGTCCCGAAGGTTCCCAAAGTAAGTTAAAAACCTTTCAAGATGGCTGGCGGGTATTGGGAACCGCTATCCTACTTTTTAAAGAAATTCGTCCTTTTCTCTTTTTTAGCCTTGTCTCGCTCATTTTGGCGGTTATTTCCCTCCTCTTAGCGATCCCCGTCCTGTTTGAATACCTCGAAACTGGCTTAGTACCACGTTTTCCCACCGCCATTTTATCGGCCTCGATCATGCTTTTAGCCTTTTTAAGTTTGACCTGTGGCATGATCCTCGATTCCGTCTCCCGGGGACGAAAAGAGATGAAACGAATGGCTTATCTAGCTAACAGTTGGCCAAAAGGTTAGGGAAAAAAGTTCACTAAACATACAGGTCTAGGTCATATATCGGGTTAAACCGTCTCTAACCGTTGCAGCACGGAGGAGGGTTTTTTGTCAATAAATTCCGCTGGCGAAATTTGATATTTAATCAGATTGGCTAATTCCTGTAGTTGGCTGATGGCTTCCGCGCCTTCGAGTTTCATTAACTCTCGATCATCGCGCATTTCTGTCCAAGTGATGCCGTAATCGGACACGAGAAACCGAATTAGATGGGTTTCCCCCAATCCCACCATAAAGGATGCGCTGTTCATTTGACCGCCACAGGTGTAGCAAGATGCTAGATAACCTTGATTTTCTAGTGCGATCGCTAAGGCCTGTAAATCCATGACTAAGTCTTTGACCAGTTGGCGATGCTGTTCTGCAAGTCGTTTAAACACAATTTTCCTCCTGATAACACTCCTCAATTATAAAACCTTAATACTTTTTTAAGATTCTTTTTTGAGAGAATAAGATATGTGAACCAGGTTTTTTTACGGATGTTAAGCAACAAAATGTAAAGAACCCGAGGCCTAGGGTAGCGTGAATTCCTGAGTTCGCCAAGTATATATAACTACAAAGCCACCAGTTTATCCATCTTTCCACCTCCTATATCCCAACTATTCCCATCATGCCTATTTTTAAAGTTTATGATCCAGTTTCGACAAAAAAGTTCGCAAATCTAGATTGACAATTACTTGACACTCCCGTTGCCTAAAGGCGTGGGGATTCTTCGTTCACGGGGAGATGCCTTGCAAAAGCATTGCCTTTACTTGGTCTTACTCTCCCTCCAGAAGCAGTAGCGGTATGCCCTACCGCCAAAATTCGTAAACCTTCATCTCGAATATTCTTAGCAGCATTGATGTCTCTATCGTGGGTTTCTCCACACTTAGGACATTGCCAACTACGAGTCTCTAAACTCAAGCTATCAACAGGATTTAAGCAGTTACTACAGGCCTTGGAACTGGGAAAAAATCTGTCAACTTCTATATAGGGGCTGCTGAAAAAGTTTGTTGGTGGGGGCAGGGTGTGGGGTGTGGGGTGTGGGGTGTAGGGTTTTACCGATTTTGAGGTAGTCAGTTACCTAATTTTCAGGGAAAAAGTACCTGAAGGCACTTTTTGAGGTCAAAAAAGTCTAAAAGCCTTATCCAACAAGGTTTTTAGATTTATTCAGCAAGCCCTAGTTAGATGCTAGACAGGTTTTGATGTCAGATTCATCTTTACTGCCATTTAACCCCGCTTTTCCCATTTTGATGACCGTTCTCCACAGGAAGGGGTTATGCTGTCACTCCATCATCTGGAGGGAAGGACTTTCACCTTCACGGTTATTGAGTTATCAAGGTTCTCAACCTTGTCCTACCCACGTCTGTTAGACTTTTGGTAGGAACGAGTCGCACGATAGATTCTGTACTTGAATGCTTTTAGCGTTTTGCTTACCAAACTACATCTACTATGTAAGCTATTTAGCTAGAAATGTCAAGCCGTCCTCCGCTACGCTAAAGGACGGGGTTTTAGACCCAAATTTTCGATAAATATCATCGGTACGGGCAGCCATGATAAAGTCATTTTGATGTAATCCGCCCACGTCATGGGTCCACCAAGAAACGGTAACTTTGCCCCATTCTGTCAATAAAGCGGGGTGATGGCCTTCTTTTTCCGCCGCTTCTCCCACGGCATTAGTAAAGGCGATTGCCCCTTGAAAATTGGCAAATTTATAGAGTTTTTGCAGACGGGGAATACCCTCGTATTCTAAGAGATTCCAATCGGGAATTTTAGCCTGTAAAGCGGTAATTTCCTCGGCAGTGATAGGAGAAGAACCCGATTGATAAGGTTGACATTTTTGTTGGGCAAGTTCGGTCATAGGGGTATTAATCTAGATTTTTTAAGTAAGTAGTTATAATTAAATTGAAGATAGATTTTGCCTCTGATCCCCCCTGCCCCCCTTGATAAGGGGGGTGCCGATAGGCGGGGGGATCCCCCCTGCCCCCCTTGACCTACCTACTTACCTTTATTATAGAGGAAAATCCCCCAGAGAAATTTTCTATTCTTCCTCTGACTCTGGAGAACTTACCCAAGGGGTAGAAGATTCGGCAGCTTTCGGGAAAGAAAAAGATTTTTTCGGAGGAGAAGGCAATAATTCCAATTGTCGATTACCGGTTTTATAGCTAGTTTTATTTTTCTGCTCTCCCCGTCGTCGTTGGGAGGTTTTTTCCTCCGTGGTATTTTCGGCTATCACTTCATACAAAATCGCCCGTTTATCCTCTTGTTGGCCTTTTCTTAAAACCCGTCCCAAACGCTGAATATATTCCCTAGTGGAACCGGTTCCCGATAAAATAATCGCGATGCCTGCTTCCGGCACATCAACCCCTTCATTAAGAACATGGGAAGTCACCAGAATTTTGTATTCTCCCTGACGAAAACGGGTCAGGATTTCATGGCGTTCTTTCACGGGAGTTTGATGGGTTATGGCAGGTATTAAAAAGCTCTCGGAAATGCGGTAAACTGTGGCATTATCGTTGGTAAAAATTAAAATTGGTTCCGGATAGTGTTCACAGATTAACTCGGCTAAAATCCGCAATTTTCCCTGGGTTCCGGAGGATATTTCCTTCGACTCCCGGTGCGCTAACATCGCCCGGCGCCCTTCGCTACTTCTGGCACTAATCATGACAAAATTTTGCCAACCATCTAAACCAGACAAACTGAGATTATTTCTTCTTAAAAAATCATTACGAATCTTAATTGCTTCTTGATATTTTTCCTGTTCTTTGGCGGATAGTTTCACTTTAATTTGAATTATTTCATGATCAGCTAGGGCTTTTCCTGACAAGTCTTGGGGACTTTTTTGATAAACAATTGTACCGATAAGATAATCTAAATCCTGATGACTACCATCACCGCGATCCGGTGTTGCTGTTAAGCCTAAACGATAGGGTGCGATCGAATCTTCCGCTATTTTCCGAAAGAAATCCGATGGTAAATGATGACATTCATCAAAAATCAAAAAAGCGTAACGATTGCCAAGAGTTTCTGAATAAATTGCCGCACTTTGATAGGTGGCGATTAAAATAGCACTATTATCCTTAGAACCTCCCCCTAATAATCCCACCTCGGCATCGGGAAAAGCCGCCAACATCTGGGCATACCACTGGTGCATTAAATCAATAGTCGGCACGATAATTAAGGTACTGCGGGGAGTCGATTGTAGAGCTAATTGGGCAAGATAGGTTTTACCAGCAGCGGTGGGAAGGACGATAACACCCCTTCTCTGGGATTTTTTCCAAGCGATTAACGCTTCCGTTTGGTGGGGGTAGGGTTCCCGTTCAAAACTGGCAATTAATTCTAAATTGTTAAAAGCTTTTGCTTCATCTTGGAAGTTAATACCCTCCTCCTGTAGAGTTTCCACGAGAGGACGATAATGAATGGCCAAAATGCGAAATCTTTCGATACGATCATCCCAAGTGGCAAAATCTAGCCATTTTTTCCCTTTTGGTGGTGGATGGAGAATTAAGGTTCCTCGCTCATATTTGAGGGTGGGTAAGCGCATTTTTCAGTTATCAGTTATCAGTTATCAGTTATCAGTAAACAGTAAACAGAACCTAGGTTGGGCTTCGTCCGTGAGCTTTTGCCGAACGGTTGAAGCATGAAACCCAACGCCCGCTCATGTTACGCTACCCCTAACCCATCCTACAAATAATTGTGCCTCCCTACTTATCAGTAAACAGTAAACAGTAAACAGTATAAGTGAACTGAAAACTTACATCTGATAACTGATAACTGATAACTGATAACTGATAACTGATAACTTATTCAAGGCTGACGGCGGCAAGATAGCTTATCGTTAGATCATATTGATCGGGTTAAAAAAATAGAGTGTGAATTAACACACTCTCAGCATATCGAAACAGCAAAAGTTTGGCAATAGATTAAATCTTTTCGGTTAGCTTAGTCAGAACGCGATTGGAACGTTCCACAAAAGCTTGCATTCCCTCGGCATCAAATCCTTTTTGAGCGATTAAAGCTAAATCATAAACGTGCTGACAGAGCATTTTCGCTAATTGCGCCGATGGAGATTCGCCGCTACCGGTAACAATACTTCCCTGACTAATCTGGACAATCTGTTGAATTAAGGGATGATTAGTATTAATCATCAGAATATGTTCTTCGGGGAAAGCCATGGCTTTTTGTTGCATCATTGCCGTCATTTCCTGTAAGCGTCGCATCGCTTCTGGAAGTAAGACAATTGCCGGGGGAGTACCTTGGGGATCATCGGATTTCAAGGCTTCAGTTTTGATATTGATGCGGGAATTATCGAGGGCTTTGGCGAAGATTTCTTTGATCAATTCAGCCCGGGTTTTATTACTACCGGGATCGATAATTTCACTAGCTTGATCCTGTTCGAGCAGCGTCGAGTCTAATTCAGAATCAACCCGGGTGAATTTCACATCGGAGTATTCTCTTTCTAGGAAAGGAATAAAGTAATTAGTATCGATGAAAGAATCAAAGAAGAGGATCTCTAACCCTTGATTTTTGTAGAGTTCAACGTAGGTGGATTGGCTACGAGGATCGGTACAGTAAAAAACTCGATTTTCGTGGCGTTCTTTATGGCGTTCTAGGTAGGCTTTGAGAGTAGTATAACCTTCCTGTTCGATCGCTTCTAGGGGAGTTTTCGCCGTTGCTTCTTGCCATGCGTCACCTTCGGCGGTTTGCACTTCCACTTGTACTGTGGTTTCTGGGGGTTTGTAGGTAGTGCGATAGATTAAAATATCTTCTACCTGCTGTTTAAATTTATCCTCTTTCAAGGAACCAAATTTAATAAAGGTTCCCACATCTTCCCAACAACGAATATATTCTTTTGCGTCTTCGTTGTAGAGAGATTTGAGGCGATCAGCAATTTTTTTGGCAATAAAATCGGCAATACGGCGAACGGTACGATCTTTGGTTAAAGCACTTCGAGACACATTTAAAGGAATATCTGGACTATCGATAACTCCTCGCAAGGGCATCAGGAAATCGGGAATAATTTCCTCGCAATGATCGCTGACAAAAACCTGATTACAGAATAACTTTAACTGTCCTTTTGAGACATCTACATCTGGTCTGAGTTTGGGAAAATAAAGAATGCCATTGAGCAAGAAAGGATAATCGGTATTCAGATGTACCCAGAGTAAAGGTTCTTCTTGGAAAGGATAGAGATAACGATAGAATTCTAGGTAGTCTTCTTTCGTCAGATTTTGAGGAGATTCTTTCCATAAAGCCCGTTGTTGATTAATCACTTCCCCATCAATTTTAATGGGAACGGGCATAAAATCCGAGTAGGTTTTGACTAACTGGCGAATGCGGGCAGCTTCTAAATATTCCCCTTCCTCATCCATTAAAGTTAGGGTGATAGTGGTGCCGATTTGGCTGCGGGAAGAAGCGGTTAGTTCAAACTCCGGAGAACCATCACAGCACCAATGGACTGGGGTGGCACCTTCTTGATAGGAAAGAGTATCAATTTCTACTTTTTTAGCCACCATAAAGGCCGAATAAAAACCCAGGCCAAAATGACCGATTAAATCGTTGGCTGATTTTTGGTATTTATTGATAAATTCTTCCGCACTGGAAAAGGCAACTTGGTTAATATATTTCTTGATTTCTTCCCCCGTCATCCCGATGCCATTATCGGTAATTGATAGGGTACGATTTTCTTTATCGATGGCGAGATTAATTTCTGGTTCGGGGACTTCTCCTCTCGCTTCTCCTGCTAAGGAAGCCATTTTTAATTTCGAGATGGCATCAACACTATTAGATATCAATTCCCGCAGAAAAATTTCATGGTCAGTGTAGAGGGATTTTTTGATAATAGGGAAGATATTCTCGGTATGAATCGTGATATTACCTTTTTCGAGTACCGTCATACGTTCAATCACTAAGGGTTTGACTATTCTAACTTTTTTATTTTGCTCGATAATGGCACCATTGATCACAGAGCGATTGCCCAACTTCCTCTAGGGTGATAACCGTACCGATAAAGGGATTTAACGGCAGCGGGGCGATTTCTAGAACTCGCTCGCAAAAATCGCGGTTATTGATGACTTTTTGACTTTTACAAGCGGTTGGTTGAGATTTGCCGATTGAGGGGGAATTGCAGTAGCTCTACTTTTTACTTGGCAGATATCCCTCAATCAAAATATCGGGATTGAGATAATTAACCGTGACATTTTCTAGCTGTAAAGCTTGACTCATTAACTGGAATCCTAAATCACCCACGGCAGTAGGTGCCTGGATTCCCCCGATGATTTTGGGCGCGATAAAAGCGATAATTTTTTGTACCATGCCCTCAGCGATTGCGGCTGCACTTAAACCGCCGCCGCACTCCCACAAAACCTGACAAAATCCCCTCTGATAAAGATTTTCCATCACTAAAGTGGGTGTCACCTCGGTGAGTTCGATCACTTCCACGCCTTTTGTTAATAATTGTTGCTTAAGCTTGACATTAGAATCAATTTGTGTATAGACAAGCGTGGGAAATTGACTGGTATCCCAAAGATGGGCCGAGGGAGGCAAATCGAGCGATCGAGTCATGACCACGCGCAGGGGATTATGATCAGAGAGGCCGTGAGTGGTGAGGTGGGGATTATCTTGACGGACAGTGCTACCGCCGACGATAATCGCATCACAAGCCGATCGCAATTGATGGACGATTTGGCGAGAAGCGGGGCTAGTAATCCAAGTGCTATGACCGCTAGTAGCGGCAATTTTGCCATCGAGAGTCATGGCATATTTGAGAATACCGAAGGGTTTTTTAGCGGTGATGCGATGGATAAAACCCTGATTGAGTTGACGACATTCGGACTCCTCCACCCCCACCAGCGTCTCGATCCCTGCCGATTCTAGTCTTTGAATGCCTTTCCCCGCCACTAGGGGATTAGGATCGATCATCCCTACCACCACTTTTTTAATGCCTGCTCGCACAATTGCCTCGCTACAGGGGGGAGTACGTCCATAGTGGTTACAGGGTTCAAGATTGACGTATAAAGTGGCACCACGCGCTTTTTCTGCTGCCTGTCTCAGGGCGAAAACTTCCGCATGGGGTTGTCCGGCCCCCGGGTGAAAACCTTCGCCGATAATTGTCCCCTCTTGAACGATCACAGAACCCACCAAAGGATTAGGAGAAGTCCGCCCCAAGGCTTGCCTAGCAAGGGTTAGACATCTTTGCATCATTGTGCGATCGAATTCCGTTGCCTGGGCCATGGTTTATTTCTCCATAATGAGGGGAGACTTTATCGGTGATCAGTGGGAATTATAAATTATGAATTATGAATTATGAATTGGGTGATGGGGAGATGGGGAGATGGGGAGCGGGAACTATAAATTATGAATTATGAATTGGGAGATGGCTGAGAGGGGAGCGCCGGAGAGGGGAGATAGGGAGCGGGGGAAAAAAGCTGACGGCTGATGGCTGATAGCTAAAAAGCTGATAACTGAATTATTGATCACTTCTCTACTACTATTATTTTAAAGTGAAACGTATCAGAGGATACAGAAATCTCAAATAAAAAAAAACAAAGATCAAAAAACATTGACTACTCACACATCAAGATAAATCCCTAGGTGTTTGGTCTTCTGAAATGATTGACCTCTGTTCCTAGGATTTAGCGGTTGAACGGACATAATTGCTCGGTGATTATTTTCAAAAGTAATGAATCGACCTACTAACTCAACAAAGTAAACGAATTAACGATGAAACGAATTGCTCGAAAATCTGGGGAACTTGTCGGTTTATTACCGAAAATTAACCCTGTCTGGTTAGCCTGTGTTCCTTTGTCCGCGATTATTTTCGTGGTTTGGAACACGGCCGTACAAGCCCAAGATGCGAAACCCCTAACCCCCGAAGATGTGCAAAACGCCCTCAATACAATCTGGGTTTTAATTGCCGCCATCCTCGTGATCTTTATGAACGCGGGTTTTGCGATGCTAGAAACGGGATTCTGTCGCCAGAAAAACGCCGTTAACGTTCTGGCCAAAAACCTGATCGTTTTCGCCCTCTCCACCATATCATTTTGGGCGATCGGTTTCTCCCTGATGTTTGGGTCTGTCAGTAACGAATTTTTCGGTACAGGAGGCTGGTTCCTTAGCAGTAGCGATCCCGCCACCTACGTTATGCCTGCCTCTTTGCCCACCTCAGTGTTCTTCCTGTTCCAAGTCGCTTTCGCGGGAACGGCGGCAACCATTGTATCTGGGGCAGTGGCAGAACGGATTAAATTCGTCGATTTCCTTGTTTTTAGCTTAATTATCGTCGGTATCATGTACCCGATCACCGGTCACTGGGTTTGGGGTGGCGGTTGGTTAGCTGACCTTGGTTTTAAAGACTTCGCCGGTTCGACGGTGGTTCACTCGGTCGGTGGCTGGTCTGCCTTAACCGGGGCGGCAATTCTCGGCCCGAGAATGGGTAAATACATCAACGGTCGCACCAGTGCCTTACCCGGCCATAACATGAGCATCGCGACCCTGGGTTGTTTAATTCTCTGGATTGGCTGGTTCGGTTTTAACCCCGGTTCTACTTTAGCGGTTAATGAAACTGTACCCTATATCGCTGTCACCACTAACCTCGCCGGGGCCGCCGGTGGCATTGCCGCTACCTTTACCGCTTGGGCGAAAGATGGTAAACCCGACCTTTCGATGATTATTAACGGTATTCTTGCCGGTTTAGTAGCCGTTACTGCCGGTTGTGATGGTGTTTCCTATTGGTCGGCGGCAATCATCGGTTTAATTGCCGGTGTAGTCGTGGTTTACTCGGTGTCTTTCTTCGATAACCTGAAAATTGATGACCCCGTGGGTGCCACTTCTGTTCACCTCGTCTGTGGTGTGTTTGGAACTTTAGCCGTCGGTATCTTCAACAAAGATGCCGGTTTAATCACCGGTCAATTCCAACTGTTTATTAACCAAATTATCGGGATTGTGGCAGTAGGGGCATTTACCCTGATTGTTAGTGGTATTGTTTGGACAATCCTCAAGGCTACCCTCGGTATTCGTGTTACTCCCGAAGAAGAAATGGAAGGTTTGGATGTGGGTGAACACGGAATGGAAGCCTATAGCGGTTTCGTCAAGGAGTCCGATATCGTTACCGGCGGCCATTATGCTTCCAGTGTTGACATGGAAACGCCTAGCACTCGTTAGGGTAAACCTTGTAAAGATAGATTAACCTATCCCCGACAAAGTTAAAGAGAAAAGGAAGAAGGCCTCGCCCCGATGCGATCGGTGGCTACAATTACCTTCTAAACCTTTTCTCTTTCGTTTTTTTGTCTATTTCCGGACAGAGAAAATTAATCTTGCTACTAGGCACCAACCGTCAATGAAAAAGATCGTAGGAATAACCATACTTTTGCTGGGACTGGGATTCAATTGCGGAGTTGCCCCAGTTTTTGCGGAAACCATCGCCGCCGCTCCCCCCAATCCGATTAGTGCTGGAGATACCGCTTGGATGCTGATCTCGTCGGCTTTAGTTTTATTAATGACCCCCGGACTGGCTTTTTTTTATGGGGGTTTAGTACGTTCGCGTAACGTCCTCAACACCATGATGATGAGTTTGGTAGCCATGGGCGTAATTGGTGTAACTTGGGTGCTTTGGGGTTATAGTCTCGCTTTTGATGTCACCCCGGGTAAAAGTGGTTTTGGCGAGGGAATTGAAGCTTTTATCGGTGGTCTGGATTGGATTTTTCTCAACGGAGTCACCGCCGCCGCACCTGACAATATCGGTTATGCACCCACCGTTCCCCATCAAGTGTTTATGGTCTATCAGATGATGTTCGCCATCATCACCCCGGCTTTAATTTCGGGGGCGATCGTAGAACGGGTCAACTTTAAAGCCTATTTTTGGTTTTTACTGCTTTGGTCCACCTTGATCTATTCTCCCCTAGCTCACTGGGTTTGGGGTAAGGGTTGGTTGGCTGCCACCGGGGCGCTGGATTTCGCCGGTGGAACCGTTGTTCACATTAGTTCTGGGATTTCCGCACTGGTGGCCGCCTGGATGATCGGTCCGCGGCGTAGTTTTGGTGTCCAAGCCTATGCACCCCATAATGTGCCGTTTGTTCTTCTGGGTATCGGTTTACTCTGGTTCGGTTGGTTTGGTTTTAATGGTGGTAGCGCGCTTTCCTCTAGTTCCCTAGCCACGACAGCTTTTGTTAATACCACGATCGCCGCTTCGGCCGGGGGTTTGACATGGATGTTTATAGAATGGATTTTACGCGGTAAACCGACAGCGATCGGTATTGCTAGTGGATTTTTAGGGGGATTAGTCGGTATAACTCCGGCTGCCGGTTATGTGCTGCCGATCGGTGCGATTCTCATCGGTTCGATCACTGCCCTTACCTGTTTTTTTGCGGTTAGTCTGCGGGCAAAATTGCGCTTTGATGATTCTTTGGATACCTATCCCGTCCATGGTGTCGGCGGGACAATAGGGGCGCTGCTTACGGGGCTTTTTGCCACAAAAGCGGTTAATTCAGCCGGAAATGATGGTTTATTTTTTGGGAATCCGGGGTTGCTGTGGACGCAATTTGTTGGCGTTGCTGCTACTTATATCTTTGCTGCCGTCGGTACTTTTGTCATCCTGAAAGTTCTCGGTTTATTTATGGATCTGCGAGTTAAACCGAATACGGAAGCAGAAGGGTTAGATGTTCCTCAACACGGAGAGGAAGCCTACGGACAGGAATTCGAGTTTGGTAGCAGCCTTTCCTACCAAGAAAATTCTCCGACCACAAATCCTCGAGAAAATTATTAGCGATTCAATCGGCTATCAGTCTGGCTAACAGAGGCGAAATTTCGTCTCTGTGAAACTGGGTTGAACAATTCCGTTTTTGGTCGTCTTGTCTCTGTCACCGGGGGTTGTGATCCTGTCCGTCACTGGCAAAGAATGCTCGCTCTTTACTATCCAGAGATTCTCGAAGACCCAAAAACTCTCCGCTAAGGCTTAATGATACCAAATCCGTTGAGTATAGGCTACTTATGAGGAGAAGTAAAAGGCAAGAGGCAAAATGGAAAAGGGTGAATAAATAATCAGTTTTTAATAACCAGATTTAGTATGATTCATTCTGCGAATCTAATTCTTTTTTTTGCTACCCTTAATCGCTGATGAGGTAAGCTAGGGAGCAGGGGGATCTTCTGGTTTTCTTGTGTTAATTTTTGTTATGAATTAAAGCAAGCAAACAGCTTAAGTCGAAGATGTTCAAAATTGGTAAATCCATAACTTATTCTTTTAATAAGCTTTATTTTGGTATTCATTCCCTCAATTAATCCGTTGGTTGTATGATTTTCAAAGTAATTACAGATACCCGACAAATGCTTCTGGATCATACTGGCACTACTTTGATATAATATTCCGCCTATTCTTATCCATTTTTCCAATTTTCTCTCAGCACCTTTGAACGTTCTACAACCTTGATAAATTTGTCTAATTTCTTCTTTCATTTCGTCCGCTATTCCCAAGCATGGATGTTCTTTCAAGATAACTTCTAGTTGTTGTTTTTGCTCGTCCTTTAAGTCCTCTTTATTCTTCCATAATAAATGAGGTAATCCTTTTTCATGCACCCCCATTAACTTTCTCAATTTATTAAGCTCGTCATTGATGATATCCATTACATGAAAACGGCATAGATGATTTTAGCATTGGGAAATAATTCCTTGATCACTGCTGTAAATCCTGACCACATATCGACGCTCACTTCTTTCACCTTCTCTCGAACCGCCTGGAGGCTGTGCTTTTAAGGCTTCCATTAATTCTTCTTGCTTATGTCCTTTAATCACATCTAGTAAAATTTTATTGTTCAGTTCTACGATCGTTGTTATGAAATCTTTATGTCCTTTTAAGTTACTAAATTCATCTAAGCTTATTCGTTCTGGTGCTTCCCACTCTTCCTTTTCTAGTTCTTTAGCAAAGTGATTAAATATTAATTCAACTTCTTCCCATGCCAACCCTTCTTCTCGACTCATTTCTTCGATACTAGAATTTTTTACTCTCTCATAAATCATCGATTCATAGCGGATTGTATGATGCTGTCTTAATCTCATCAAACTCAATCTTTCGCTAATATACTTTTGGCAATTTTGACAATGAAACTGGCGGCGTGGTACTTCTAAATATACCCGACTGCCTAATATTGATAAATCTCTGACTAGATTATACTCTGTCTGATTGATTCTGTCCAAGGTTTCATGGAAATTCGGACATTCAATTGTTTCATTTAAAAGAGCGAGCTTTAGGAAAATTGTCTGCTCAATTTTTTGATAATTGACCCCTGTTACATTTGGTAAATCGAGGGGTTGATCAAAATTTATCCAGATAACCCACCTCCTGTTCTGTGTTACTATTATACCATGCTCACACAGAACCTAGAAGAGCCGAAAACGTCACAGAAACTCCCCTTTTATCACCCAAAGGAACCTTCCCTGCCAAAGTTGTCAAAGTTATTGACGACTATAAATTAGTAATGAATAGAGGTGAAATTAGTGGAATTCGAAAAGGTCAAAGAATGATGGTTTATCCTATCGATGACGAAGAAATATTAGATGCGCATACTGGCGAATCTTTGGGTTATCTTGATTTAGTACAGGAAGGGTAATTTTCGTTCAAGATAAAATATCTATAATTGAAACCGATCAGAAAAAAACCTATAGAAAAAGTGTCAAGTCAATCTCAGTAACTACTCAACTACTCGCCATCTAAGAGAGATAAGTGAATACTACCCCAAAAACTGGGTAAAAAGAGGACTTCAAAGATTACTGTCCCCAATCACCGAGAACCATTGGCTATTGAGCAGTGATGATTTTCAGGGTTTTCATTTGCAGTTGATTCAATTTCAACAGGAGACGACGACGCAAAAAGAACTGTTCTTGTTGCCAGAGAGAAAGGGAACACCATTGATTATAGGCGGGAACACATTCATTCAAGATAAACTGATGCCAACATTGAAGAAGATGGCTAACAGTCACGGTTTTCGACCTTTCTTGATAATGAGATTTTATTTGCCGCCTTAAAAAATTGTTGTCCCGCAATTGTTTGAGATAATAAATAACATCATTCTCATTATTAGCAGTAAAGAAATCTAGCTCACTTTTGTACTCTGCTTGAAAAGCGGATTCATTTCCCAAAATAGCAGGAACACCTGCTAACCAGGCATTATACAGCTTAGTGGCGGGTTTCCAAGGATAAGTTTCCTTAGAGTCGAAACGACGAACAGCGACGATTGCATCTACTTGACGATAATCATGCCAAAACTGATCATTAGTTTGAATGCACCAGTTTAAACCTAAATTATCTACCTGCCGTTGCCATTCGGGTTTGCGTAAGGGGGGAGCTAAATTGGAGGTAAGGCCAAAATAAACTACATTTTCAAACTGATCGCCCCGTTGGGGATCGCGAGGAAATAAGCCTGGTTGAGTCCAATGGGGTAAAAAGTATCGCTTACCTGGTAAAAGATAGCGATCTTCGGCTATTGATTGTATATAAAGTTGAGAAGCAGTTAATTCCTGTCGATTCTGGACAATATGAATTTGAGCGTAGGGTTGAGGATTTTGATCCCCTTTAACACAAGCCAGTAATAACTTGGGATAGGGTTGAAAATCATAAGCTAACGATTCTCGATGACCAATTACAATGCCTTCTTTAGGGATAGTATCTACTAATTCACAGGGAAAGTTCGATTCGCGTAATCGCAAATAAGTTTGTAAAATCCAAGCCAATGAACCTCGACCCGTTCGTAATTGATCGGCGTGATCGGGCAAAGGGTCGGGTCGATGGGAAGCGGGAAGATGAAAATAAATAGGAGGTATTTGCTCGACCATAAATTATAGGACTTACCCATTGACAAAGTGCCGATTCAGAGCTGAAGTGCAAGGAAGTCTGAAGTATGTTTGTAGAATACTTGATCGGGAGTTTGATAGTCAAGGGATTTTCGGCCTTGCTGATTTGAGACTTGAATCTTCTTTTGTGGGATTTTTAAAACCTAGACCCAAACTAACTTTTGGATACGATGCACGGTTGGCATTAAGTAGGTGGGTGGAATTAAATATAAAATGAACGTAGGTTGGGTTGAAGCATGAAACCCAACGCCCGCATGGGTTACGCTACCGCTAACCCATCCTACAAATAATTGTGCCCAATTTTCTGACTAGAAGCTCACAGCGATCGCACCCTGCTGGAATTGAGGGATAACTTTCCCCGGTCCGCAAGCCAGAGGAGACAAAACTGGTTTATGCTAGAAGGGGTTACTCTTAACGTAACTTTACAAAGTCATTGATCGCCCACATTTATGGATTGCATCATCAATCGTCGAGCGCGGTTTTCAGCCAGCCATCGCTATTATTTGCCAGAATGGGACGAAGCCGAAAATCAAAGACTTTTTGGTCTTGGTAGCCGTTTTCCCGGTCATGGTCACAATTACGAATTATACGTCTCCCTATACAAAGAACTCAATCTTTATGGCATGGTGGAGAATCTCTCCACCGTTAAACAGGTAATTAAACGAGAGATAACCAGTCAATTAGACTACTCCTATCTCAATCAAGTCTGGCCGGAATTTCAGCAAACCCTACCCACCACAGAAAATATCGCTAGAGTTATCTGGCAAAGATTAGCACCCTATTTACCATTGGTCAAAATTCAACTATTTGAACACCCCGAATTGTGGGCAGAATATCAAGGAAAAGATATGGAAGCAACTTTAACCGTCAAAACCCATTTTAGTGCCGCTCATCGTTTGGCTTTACCGCAATTAACCCTCGAACAAAACTCGGAAATCTACGGCAAATGCGCCAGGGTAAACGGTCATGGCCATAATTATCACCTAGAAGTATCCGTGGCGGGAGAAATCGATCCCCGCACCGGTATGATCGTTGATCTAGGGGATTTACAAAAAGCGATCGATGAATTGGTAGTAGAACCCTTCGATCATGCTTTTTTAAATAAGGATATTCCCTACTTTGCCGAAGTGGTTCCCACTGCCGAAAATATTGCCTTACACATCGCTCAACTATTGGAGGAACGGATCCGCCAATTAGGAGCCGAATTAGATAAAGTTAAACTAATTGAAAGTCCCAATAATTCTGCGGAAATCCACTGTCGTGGTTCGGTTCAAGCTCCCCGACAACTTCTAGAAAAAACCCTGACAGCCGTTTAATTGCCTGTTGGTGAAGGTGATTAGGGTGAGCCATGCTCACCCTGATAGATTTAATCAAACCCTAGTTAAACACTTCTCGCCATCCTCGCTTTCCTTTGCCTTGGCGCAAGGGAGAGGCTAAATCGACAATTTTCTCGAGCAGTTTCGGGGCAAATTTTTGGCACCAAAGAGCTAGATGACTTTGCCAACCGACGACAATTTCCGTTTTTTCCCTATTTAACCCGGTAATTAGGGTTTGGGCGACTTCTTCGGCGCTCATCGGCTTTAACCATCGAAATAACTGCAATTCTCGCACCATATCCGTATCGGTTAAAGAGGGTAAGAGGGTGACAACTTTGATGTTGTGTTCCCGTAATTCCGACCTGAGAGCTTGACTAAAACCCAAAATGGCAAATTTGGTGGCCGAGTAGGTAGAGAAGCTAGGAGCGGCAATTTTACCCATCATGCTGGAAACATTGACGATGGTTCCCTGTCCCCGAATTGCCATCCGGCGGGCAATTAAGCGAGTAACTGTGTACATGGCCATCAGATTTAAAGATATTTCTGCTTGCACTTGCGAAAATTGCGAGCGTAGAAAGGGGGTTTGATGGGCAATACCGGCACAGTTAACAAGGATATCAATGCCACGGCATTCTTGCCAAACTCGGATAATTGAAGGACTAACAAGGTCATTTTCGGTTAAATCTAGGGCTAAAGGTGTGGCAATGACTCCTAGGGACTCAATTTCTTTGGCTAGTTTTTCTAATCGCTCTTGATCTCTGGCAACAATCACAATTCTGCTTAAACCTTGTCGGGCTAATTCTAAGGCGATCGCACGTCCGATACCCCGGGATGCCCCCGTGACTAGGGCTGTTTTTCCCTGTAATTTCATGATCAAACTCCTGTTTTAAGCAACAGTACGGGAATTTATTGGTTTTGCTTCTGAAATCTTTGATTTGTGCATCTATGCCCTACATAAGTAGCGAAGCAATCGGGGGATAGATGGATAGGTTAGGGTGCATGGGATTTTTCCTCCTTCAAAGCGCACTCTTGAACCCACGGTAACAGTTGTCTTTACAAACAGCAATCTTTTTTAACACTTTTCCGCAAAATCACTCGATCGGATGAACGCTCAGGGTGATCCTCAATCCTATGGAAGGGGAGCAGGGAGAGGGGAGAGGTAGGGTTGATTCATGAATCAACCCTACTATGAATCAACCCTAGGGCAGAGGGGCAGCAGAAAAAAAAATTGTGGTGCCACCCTATCGTTCATCTCAATTTAGGTGTTCAATGTCGGTAATAATCGGTAGAATCACCGTGATCTTTGTGCCTTTTCCTTCCTCACTTTCCAAGTGAATTTGTCCTTTGTGCGCTTCCACACAGCGTCCGACAATGGCTAATCCTAATCCCGTTCCTTGAATATTATCGACATTGCTACCGCGATAAAAAGGTTTAAATAAATGTTCTTGATCTTGGCTGGGAATACCAATCCCTCGATCGATAATTTTAAAGACTACCTGCTCGGATTCGACAATAATCTTAAATTCTACCTGGTTCCCTTGGGGTGAATATTTGAGAGCATTTCCCAGTAAATTTGTCAAGATATGTTTAATTAAATTTATATCCCAAAGTCCTCTTTCTAAGCTGCCCTCAACTTGGAAAATAATTGCTAATTGCGGCTCCGGCTTAACAATAAAAGATTCTACTAATTTTTGACAATAATCAAGCAAATCAACTGGATCAAATTGACAGTATAATCTCCCGGAATCGGCCCGGCCAATTAATAACACTTCTGTGAGCAATTGATCCATGTCTTTAATGGCCGATCGAATCATGCGAAAATAGCTAACTTGCTGATCTTTTGTCAACCGATCGCGACTTTCTTCTAATAATCCAGCCGAGAGTAAAATTTTATTTAAAGGATTGCGAAAATCGTGGGATAACATGGAAACAAATTCAGTTTTTAACTGATTTAATTCCTGAGCTTTTTCCAGTTGATTAGTGCGTTCAATCACGCTCATTTTTAAAGCTTCGTTCGATTCTCGTAAAGCTTCCTCCATCTGTTTTCGCTCGATCGCATAACATAGAGATCGAGTTAAAATTTCTAAACTTACTTCTCTTTTAATTAAATAATCCTGCGCTCCCTGACGTAGTGCTGCTAAAGCCAAATTATCATCATTAGTATTAGTTAAAACCACGATCGGCAATTTCGGAGCCGTAATTAAAAGGGGAGCTAAGGATTCCAAACCCTGACTATCTGGTAAAGTTAGATCTAATAAAATTACATCAAAATTTGTTTGTTGTAACAGAGAAATCGCTTCGGATAATCTTGACACATTAACCAGATGAAATTCTTTTTTTTCATTACCCTTAAGAATTTCCTTTAATAATCGAGCTTCGGCTAAATTATCCTCGATTAAAAGAACTTTTATATCCTGCGAGAGTCCCATTTTTTAATCAAGAGTTAAAGAGATTTGGGAGGTTAGGAAGTGGGGTGTGGGGTGTGGGGAGGGGGGTGTAGGGTGTAGGGTGTGGGGAGGGGGAATTATGAATTATGAATTATGAATTATGAAGTGGGGTGTGGGGTGTGGGGAGAATAAATAGAAATAATCTCCTGACTCCTGACTCCTGAATCCTATCTCCTGATCACTGATCCCTGACTCCTATCTCCTATCTCCTATCTCCTATCTCCTGACTCCTGACTCCTGATAACTGATAACTGATAACTGATAACTGATCATGATTCACTCACTGGGTAAAGTAGCGGTTTCTAACCAAAAAGCCTCGATATTTTTGACAATTTTGAACAAATCGTTGAGATTGCGTGACTTGGTTATATAACAATTAACGTGCAGTTCATAGCTATAAAAAATATCCTCCTCGTTGCGAGAAGTGGTTAAAACCACCACAGGAATTCTTTTTAAACTGGGATCGTTTTTTATTTCCGCTAATACCTCCCGTCCGTCTTTTCTTGGTAAATTCAGATCGAGAAGAATCAGATTAGGACGGGGAGAATCGAGATACTCCCCTTCTCGACGCAGATAATCCATGGCGTTGACACCATCCCTAACGATAACTAATTCGTGCGGGACGGTGCTAGTTTTTAATGCCTCTTGGATGAGGCGAATATCAGCTTTGCTGTCCTCCACTAATAAGATAATTTTGTGTGGCACGTCCTCGCCAGCGCTCACGCTCGTTACCTCCTAGGGGAATTGTAAAATAGAAAACCGCTCCTTTGCCTAATTGGGATTCTACCCAAATTCGTCCGCGATGACACTCGATAATTTTCTTACAAATCGCCAAACCCATACCTGTGCCGGGGTACTCGTCGCGGGTGTGCAGTCGTTGGAAAATCACGAAAATGCGTTCGGAAAATCGGGGATCGATACCAATTCCATTATCGGTGACAGAGAACAGCCATTCCTCCTCTTGACGTTGCGCGGAAATATGAATAGTGGGAGTCGCTTTTCCTCGGAATTTAATGGCATTACCGATGAGATTTTGGAACAATTGCATTAACTGGGTTTTATCTGCCATGACAATTGGCAAAGGATCAAAAGTGATCATAGCTTGACTTTCCTGAATTCTCCCTTTCAGGTTAGCGAGAGCTTTTTCCAGTGCCAGATTAGCATCGATGGTATTAAACTCTGCCGCCTGCATATCCACTTTCGAGTAAGCCAGCACATCATCTATTAATGTTTGCATCAAGCTGACACCTTCGACGGCAAAAGTAATAAATTCTTTAGCATCTTCGTCCAGTTCTTCGGTGTAGCGCATTTCTAGCAACTGCACATAGTTGGCGACTTGATTGAGGGGTTCCTGTAAATCGTGGGAAGCGACGTAGGCGAATTTTTTTAATTCGGCGTTCGATAGTTCCAAATCCCGCGCTAAACGTGCCAATTCATCGGCTTGTTTTAAGATGATATTGACGATCGCTTTTCGTAATTCTAGTGCGGCGTTAATTTCTACTGCTTTCCAGGGTAAAGATTTGAGGCGAACGGTTTCTTTCCAGAGGGAGAAAGATTTACGCGGACAGAGACGAATATCACCATCTATGGCAGTCGTTTCGATCGCTTTACCCGGATCACCACCCCAGTTCACGGTTTGAATTACTTCTGGACGAAACCAGAGGAGATAATTACGTTTAGAAATGGGAATTGCTAGTAAACCACTGGCAATATCTTTAAACTTACCCGCATCGGTATAAATTCGCGGTAAGGAATTAGTATAGTAAACATCTTCATGGACGTTTTTTTCTAGCCAAGTAATCAGATAATTTAGTTCTTCTTCGCTGGGTGTTACTCCAATTAAGGTATAATTGCCGCCTAAACAAATAGCGGCTCCTGTGGCTTTAGTTAGATCGAGCAGATTCGGTTTATGGGCAATTAATCCATCAATAAAGTTATTAGCTTCCGCCATATAATCGATTAATTGCGATTGCACAAAGCTTAATTTTACTCGATAGTCATAATCCTCGGTTTCTTCCCGTGCCGATATTTCCGAGAAAATTACTCTTCCTAAGAACTCACAAGCTTTACGGAGTTCGTAGGGTACATATTTAGGGGTGCGATGATGACAGGCAATAATGCCCCAGAGACGTTTATTTTCAATCAGAGAAATAGTTAGAGATGCTCCCACTCCCATGTTATGCAGATATTCTAAATGACAGGGAGAAGCACTTCTAAGACTGGACAGGGTTAAATTTAAGGGTTGTTGAGTTTCGGGGTGAAGAACAGGCACTAGATCGACGGGTTCAGAGGTAGCATCGGGAATCTGTCGAATCCAATTAGCGCTTAATAAATTTCGTGCCGGGAGAGGGATATCGGAAGCGGGATAACGTAAACCTAGATAGGGTTCTAGTTGCTCTATTTTGTCTTCTGCTATCACATCACCGTTATCTTCTTCGTCGAATTTGTATAACATAACTCGATCGAATCCTGTCATTTTTCGCACTTCTTTAACGATGATATTACAGAAATCTTTCAGGCTACGGGTGGCTTCAAGTTTATCGATCGAAGTTTTGGCTAGGTGATAGAATCTCAGGAAAGGAATGTTTTCATAGGAAATAGCTGGTTCTAACTCTAAAATCAGCATTTGTTCGGCGTTACGGTGGAAAATAGCATCAAAGACGGCAAAATCATCCCCTTTAACCCGCGCCCAAATTTTGGAGGGATTGATAGCATCAAAATCGTTATTTTTTATGGCTGATTTCAGAGGATCGATCTGAAAGGGATCGAAGATTTCCTCTAGGGTTTTACCGATAATTTCCCCCGGAGAAATACCCAATAAACTGCGGCTATTACTGCTAGTTTGGCTGACTTTTAGCTCCGGTTCGCTGAGAACTAAAAGCACCCCGTGCGGTTGAATTCGGTTATAGAGATGGATCGGTTCCCGTTCGATCGAAGTTGGGTTAATTGTCTCGGTTAGAACTTCCATGTGTATTGCCCCCAGAGGATTTTTGCCAAGTTGAAAACTCTTTGTTTATTAAAACTATTTCTTCTCACTTTCAGGGGGCGATCAAGAATAAATTTACTTATCTTAATACCAGGCCATCAAAAGTAATAAAACTTTAATTAATCAGTTATCTACTGATCGAGCAGTTCTGTTCATTTCCCTTTATTATAATCGGTTTTTCTCTGAGAATCTAGGGTAATTTGTTAAGAATTAAGATTTAATGTTACAAGGGACAGATAATTCTTAATAAAAATATACAGTAGGTTGTGTTAGCGAAGTGTAACACACCAAAATCTAAGATTTAAATATGATAGCAACCCTTTTTTGTTAATTACCTGGAGGCAAAGTATTATTATTGGTGATCATTTCTGCCAGCTTATAAACATTGACAGGGAGACTAATTAACGGATTAATCTTTTGTGCTTTTTCTGGAACTATTTTTGTTAAAAATTTCCATAACTTTTGGGATATATTGTTCTTGGTTTCCTTATCTTCACCTTCGACTTCATTAATTCCCACCTCGGTGAGGGTAGCCAAAATTTCCTTGCGAAGACCATTATAGCCAACGATGTAAAATTTGTTAAGAGCTTCTAGGACTTCATTTAATTTAATCAGCAGAAATTGTTTAAACTCTTGCGTAATTTTGCTATCTTCAATCATTTGAATTAAACCGAAGATTTCTTCCCTTAACCTGTTCAAATCCTCTTTGCTTAAATATATTTCCTCAAAATCTTCTACACAAGAAGGAAGCCAATGTAGAGCGTACCAGTCAGGAGAGTTTAATGGCTGTAAGAAAGAATTTGACCAAGACATTTCAAGTCTTGAAAATACACTAATTAATTCATCCTTAATTTGTTCCATAAGTTCTTTATAGGAAGACTGTTTTCTTGAAGGAAAATATTGTAGTTGATCTTCTATGTGATAAATAAGCTGTACTAATTGAATCAACCCTTTCTGAACAGAATCAGTGTCATTTTTCACTTCCATTGCTCTTGCTAAAACTGCTTGAACTGATTCGTTAGTTTCGTCTGGAGAACATCTTTGTAGGATAATTAATAAACGTTCGGCTGGATTATGAATCGGTAGAGTAGATGATTCCATAAATTTTATCAAAGGCTAGATTGGTGATGTATAGAACAATAGTATTGTAACTTATCATTTCTATTTTTACAGCAAGTTTGAGAGCCTATTTATGAAAGTAGGGTGCGTTAGGAAATCCCTTGTTTTTAGGGAAAAAATCAAGAGCTAAATATTACCGTAACGCACCACAAAGAAAGGTTTCAGCAGTTAAGTAGGGTGCGTTAGGCAATCCCTTGTTTTCAGGGAAAAAATCAAGAGCTAAATATCGCCGTAACGCACCACAAAGAAAAGTTTTTGGTGCGTTACGCTACGCTAACACACCCTACTTTTATAAGCCGCTATGACGGAGGAGAGGCTCGGTACTAGGTTCACGACCGCGGAAAGCTTTAAAAACATTCATAGGATGAGAACTTCCCCCGATAGCTAAGACAGTATCGCGAAAACGGCGGCCGATCGCTTTCACTGCTTCTTCGTTATCTAATCCCACTTCCTCGAAAGCGGCAAAAGCATCGGCGCTGAGAACTTCCGCCCATTTATAACTATAGTAACCCGCCGCATAACCGCCAGCGAAAATATGTCCAAAAGAACACAAGAAAGCATCTTCTGGTAGAGGAGGAATTATCGTCGTCGTTGCCGCTAAACGCTGTCTGACTTGTTTAGGAGTTTCGCCGCCATTGGGTTGATAACGATGGTGTAATTCCAAATCTACTAAAGACAAATGTAGCTGACGCAGCATAGCCGAACCGCTCATATAATTCTTAGCTAGGAGCAGTTTTTGATAGTAATGTTCGGGGAGAGTTTCACCCGTTTCGTAGTGTTTGGCCATACTCATTAAAGTAGGGCGATCATAACACCAATTTTCCATAAATTGACTGGGCAATTCCACCGCATCCCACTCAACGTTATTAATACCCGCCGCGCCGGAATAGTCCACAGTGGTTAACATATGCTGTAAACCGTGGCCAAATTCGTGAAATAGGGTATTTACCTCCTCAAAGGTCATTAAACTGGGGTTTCCGTCCACTGGAGGCGTTTGATTGCAGATTAAATAAGCCACAGGTAAACGCACCTCGGTGCCGGTTTTGGCCCGACCGATACAGACATCCATCCAAGCGCCGCCGCGTTTTTCGGCGGGACGACTGTAGGCATCGAGGTAGAAATAGGCAATTTTTTCGCCCTTTTCGTCATTAATCTGGAAATAACGCACATCGGGATGCCAGATAGGGGACTGACCGTCGGCAGCGATAATTTCTACCCCAAAAATCCGTTTAGCGAGGCTAAATATGCCTTCTAAAACCCGTGGTAGGGGGAAATAGGGGCGTAATTCCTCGGCACTAAAGTTAAACTTGGCCTGACGCTGTTTTTCTGACCAATAGGCTATATCCCAATGCTTGAGATCGTCGGTTCCCGCAAAAGTTTTTAAGGCCTCTAAATCCTGTTTTGCCGCTTCATAGCTGACTTGGCGCAAATTGTCAAGCAATTTCTCGATTTCATCCACAGAATTGGCCATTTTCCTGGCAAGACTGACCTCGGCGTAGGTACTATAACCTAAAAGATGGGCCTGTTCCTGACGAAGTTGCAAAATGCGATCAATTAAGGGATTATTATCCAATTCTCCCAGATCAGCCCGACTAACGTAGGCTTTATAGAGTTTTTCGCGCAATTCCCGATTATCGCTGTACTTCATAAAGGGGAAATAACTGGGAAAATCGAGGGTAATCACCCAGGGGCCGGTTTCGCTGCTGGCGTTAGTTTCTCCTTGGCCCCGGGCGGTTTGGGCGGCTAAACTAAGGAGACTAGGGGGTAAACCGGCGATATCTTCTGGGGTTGTTAGTTTCAGTTGAAAAGCTTTGGTGGCATCGAGGATGTTATTAGAAAATTTCGTGGTGATTTCCGCTAATTCCAGTTGAATCGCGTTAAATCTGTCTTTTTTCTCCCCTACTAATCCCACCCCGGCCAATTGAGCATCCCGCAGGGAAGCTTCGACAATGCGCTGTTGTGTCTCGTCTAATTGCCCCCAGCTTTCTCCTTGGCGCAGGGACAAAAATGCCTCATAAATGGGTTTACTTTGGCTTAAACGGCTAATAAACTCGACTACCTGCGGTTGTACAGTTTCGTAGGCTTGACGCAATTCTGGGCTATTTTTTACCCCCATCAGATGACCGATAATCCCCCAACTCCAGCTTAAACGTTCTTCGATCCGGGTGAGGGGTTCGACTAATTTTTCCCAAGTGGGGGCAATCTGTGCTTCTAGATCGGTTAATTCTCCAGCCAGTTCCTGCAAAAGTTGCGTCATGCCAGGGACAATCAGGCCGGGTTGGATTTGGTCAAAAGCCGGTAATCCTTGACCGGCAAGCAGCGGGTTACTGGTGTTCGTCATAATTGTTGGTCTGCAAGGGTGGGTAATCTGTATCTTTTACTACCCTAACCCAAATCCCCGACCATCTATCCGGGCGATCGATTGCCGGAGCTTTTTCAGTGGGGTGTAGGGTGTAGGGTGTGGGGTGTGGGGTGTAGGGTGTGGGGTGTGGGGAAAGAAACCTCTTTCATCTGTGGGGGTGAAAATTTTTTCATTGGGACTGCCTCTGTTGATCAAAGATAAGCAAACATTATCTATTGACTGCAAAAGATTGAGAATATTTAAATTAACATTCCGCAATATTTACAAATTCTTAAGAATTAATTGAGAAAGATTTTTATTTAATAACGATGTTACAAGGGTTACAGCGATTTGATAGAATTTCATAGTGGGTTATTCTGTGCTTTTTTGGGCAGCAATAGTTGAAACCCTTGCCACACCTAGAAGGTCTTCCTAATTAGGACGGTCAAATCAGTCAATTTCACCCATAACGATGATCTTTTTTTTGTGTAGTTTTATTGCAAAAAAAAAGTTTTTTTGACAAAAAGCACAAAGTATGATAGAGCCCAACGTATTTCTGGCTGCGAGTAATTATTGTAGAGGGAGAGAAGGGAGAAGGGAGAATAAATAGGGTCTGCTGAAAAAGTTTTTCCTGGGGGTAGGAGTCAGTACCCAGTCGTTTCAGGCTTTGTTGCCCTTGTTTTTTGTACCAAGCGATGTACTACAAGAAGGATAATGCAAGGTTTTTGAAAGTCCCAATCCTATTTTCTTGCACTAACATCGGACTTTAACAGGTCAAAAGCCTTATTTTAAAAGGGTTTTACCATTATTCAGCAAGCCCTAAATAGGGTTTGCGGCAAAAAGTTTGTTGGTGGGGTCAGGCAGGGGGCAGGGTTCGGCCGTGAGACTGATCTCACGCCGAAGTCTCACGGCCGAAGCCCACACCCCATCACCCCACTTCCCTATCTACCCCACTTCATAATTCATAATTCATAATTCCCACACCCTACACCCCACCCCCAGGAAAAACTTCTTCAGCAAACCCTAGTTAAGGCCTGCTCGATTTTCTGACTATCGAGGGAGCGGCCGATAAAGACCAAGCGAGTTTGCCGCATTTCTGTGGATTGCCAGGGTCGGTCGAAGAAAGAATCAAAGCGATCGCCGACTCCCTGTAACACCATACGCATCGGTTTATGGGCCACGTTAACAAATCCCTTGACCCGATAGATTTCTTCTCGGGACACCAATTCTTTAATCCGTTGGGTCAAAATTTGGGCATCTACGGGAGAATCGAGGCAAAACTGCACAGAATTGATATCCTCATCGTGATCGTGTTCTTCCTCGTGATCATGATGACTAGGACGACTAGCTAAATCATCCTCGACGGCGGCATTAAATCCCAATAGCACATCGGGGCTAATTTGTCCATCGGCACAAGTAACTATTTTTACCGTTGATCGCAGTTGCGTTTTCAGCCAATTAATAATTTTTTCTAATTCAATTTCGCTGATGAGATCGGTTTTAGTTAAGAGTACCAGGTCAGCGCAGGCTAACTGATCCTCAAATAACTCCTCAATGGGCGTTTCGTGTTCTAAATTGGGGTCTGCTTGCCTTTGTGCCGTTAAAGCGTCTAAATCCGCCACCAGACGACCCCTAGCGATAGCAAAACCATCCACCACCGTGATTACTCCGTCCACCGTGGCACCGTTGCGGATTTCCGGCCAGCGAAAAGCTTGAACCAGAGGTTTAGGTAAAGCTAATCCGGAAGTTTCGATCAGCATACAATCCAACTGTTGCCGTCGCTCCAGCAATTTCTGCATGGTGGGGAGAAATTCTTCCTGTACTGTACAGCACAGACAACCGTTGGTCAGTTCCACAATATTATCGTTGGGGTTGTCATCGCAGGTCTGACAACTTTTCAACAAATCACCATCAATTCCCACTTCTCCGAATTCATTGACCATAACGGCCACCCGTCGGCCTTGATTATTTTGCAGTAGATGACGGATGAGGGTAGTTTTTCCCGCACCCAGAAAACCCGTGATCACAGTAACTGGAATTTTGTGCATAGATAGGGCGATCGATCATGTTTCTAGATCAATGTATCAGAATCTCGGTCTAGGGTTGAGGGTTTCATCGCTAATTCTTTAGGATTGCCCCACCAATTGCCGGACTGTCACAAACTAGCTGAAATTTTCCTAGTTAGTCGTTATTCTGGTAAAAGTTTCAGCCGGCTAGAATAATCGCTGAAAAACTTTTGTGGGAGTGGATCATGTTACAACGTCTTTTTTTAGCCTTTACCCTCGCTTTTCCCCTTTATTTAAGCATTGCTATTCAACAAACTTCTCCTCTAGCTGATAGAGTAAATCGCCCTTCTTCTCGCGGGATCAATAAAATTGAGCAGACGGTAAAAACTATCCAAAAGCAATTAAAACAAAAGCATTCGGTTCAATTAGATTAATAAATTTTGGCAACAAGAGGAGAAGTAAAACTCCTCTTTTTTACTTTTTACTTGACAAACTACTGGCTATTTGCTGCGGGGGACGGTATTCGGGAACTAAATCTTGTAGGGACCTAACTAAGCCCTGACGGTCATTAACTTGAATAGAATTAAGCAATTGCTCTAATTTGATTTGTAATTTTTCCCAAGCAAGAAAGTGTTCATTAGCGCAAAAAATCTTTGGGTGAGCGGTGGGACGAGCTTTACCGGTATCGATTAATAATTCTTCGTAGAGTTTTTCCCCCGGTCTTAATCCCGTGATTTCAATATCGATATCTTGCCCTAATTCCAAGCCACTTAAACGAATCATCTGTAGGGCCAAATCGTAAATTCTTACCGGTTCACCCATATCTAACAGGAATACCTCACCCCCCTTAGCCATGGCTCCCGCTTGTATAACCAAACGCACCGCCTCTGGAATAGACATAAAATAGCGAATAATATCGCGATGGGTGAGGGTAATATTCTTACGTTGGGCGATTTGTTCCCGGAAACGCGGCACCACGGAACCGCTACTATCGAGAACATTGCCAAAGCGGACGATAGCGCAACAGGTGGAACTGTCGGGTAAAGCGGCCAAAGCTTGCACGACTAACTCAGCACAGCGTTTGCTGGCCCCCATAATGTTAGTCGGTCTGACGGCCTTATCGGTGGAAATAAGAACTAAATTACTAACTGAATTCTCGATCGCGATCTGAGCGACATTTAAAGTCCCCCAAACATTAGTGTAAACCCCCTGACTAGCATTGGCTTCCACAAGGGGAACGTGCTTATAGGCGGCAGTGTGATAAATTGTCTCAATCTGGTGTTGTTGGATGACCCGGTCTAGATGATTGCGGTCGAGAACATTGCCTAGATAGGCATACTTGCGTAAATCCCTATAATTTTCACTTAAATCGAGATCGATTTTGTAGAGGGAAAACTCGTTTAATTCGTAGATTACCAAGCATTTTGGCTTGAGGAAGGCGATTTGTCGGCATAATTCCGAACCGATGGAACCGCCACCCCCGGTGACTAACACCGCTTTACCAGTGACATTTTTTCCCAAAAGTTCGGGATGGGGTAGAATTTCTTCCCGTCCTAATAATTCCGAGACATCGACACTGCGAATCTGATTGATGGTCGCTTCTCCCGATAAAATTTTTGAGAGGGGAGGGACAGTTTTAATGACGATGGGTAAAGTTTCTAGACTTTCGATGATTTGCCGCTTTCTGGCCTTGTCTAGGTTCGGAATAGCGAGAACAACCCAGTCAAAGGCTGTTTTTTGGTGCAGTAGTGCCAATTGAGAGGGGGGATAAACCCTAAAGCCTTGGATCACTCGGTGCTGCAAATCGGGATTATCATCAACAAAGGCCAATAAACGATAGTGGGGGTCATTTTGTAGGGAACGTGCTAATTGACAACCCACAATCCCCGCACCATAGATAACAATTGTCGGTTCCCTATCCACACTACTGACGTAAATATTCAGACGGTGAAAGACAGAACGAATCAACAATCTGATCCCAATAACCAATACTAGGGTTAACAATGCGTCGATAATCAGGACTGAACGCGGCAAAAAGGCATCCCCTTGAAAGTAGGCAATACTGATTAAAACCCCTGAACTATAGAGGACTGCTTGCAGCACGGAGGAAAGAAACTCTAAGCCTGTATAACGTACTACGGGACTGTAAATGCCTTTGAGAGAGAAAACTAGAGTTTTAACGGCAATTAATCCCAATATTTGCCCTAAAAAAGGTCTAATTTGCTCATATTCGAGGCTAAGATTAAACCTGAGAGAGAAGGCTAGATAGATGGTCAGACAAAAAATCAGGCAATCGGTGACAATTAAAAGAGATCGCTTCGATGACCTAGATAGGGAATTAGCTAATTTAAGGATTTTGTTGGCCAGTTTTCTATACATTATCCAATTGATTAATTAATCTTACGGTAAATTTACTTAGCTCCTCTCGACTTTGTGCGATAATCAGTGCTTATTATTCGGACGAGTCTTGCTAGGCAGGGCTTTGAAGAATATATTTCTGGAAAATTCCCCCTATTCTTCTCCCTTCCACACAGAAACAAGAAGAGCCAATATTTTTTATAACAGTAGCGCTACCTGTCTTTCCGGAGATGATATCACCCAAACCCAATTATGTCAAGTGGCGGGATTTGTCAAGACTTTTTTTCCTTTTACCAACTTTTCATCTCTCCCCAAAAATTTTCTGCTCCCGCAAACTAGCCGATAAATCACCGCTAGTCAAGGTTACAATCAAGAATTGACACAAAAATTTATCAACTAAAGTTATGAGTAATCAGTACGATGCGATCGTGATTGGGTCGGGAATCGGGGGATTGGTGACAGCGACGCAATTAGCGGCAAAAGGGGCAAAAGTCTTAGTTTTAGAGAGTTATCTGATTCCGGGGGGCAGCGCGGGTTATTTTGAACGAGAGGGTTATCGTTTTGATGTGGGTGCTTCGATGATTTTTGGTTTTGGCAAAAAGGGGACGACTAACCTCTTAACCAAGGCTTTGGCAGCGGTGGATATGAGTATCGAAACCATTGCCGATCCCGTCCAGATCCATTATCATCTCCCGGACGGATTAGACCTAAAAGTTCATCGCGACTACGAACAATTTTTACAGGAATTAATTAGCCATTTTCCCGCAGAAAAAACCGGTATCCGGCGCTTTTACGATGAATGCTGGCAGGTGTTTAATTGCCTCAATAGTATGGATTTACTATCGTTGGAAGAACCCCGCTATCTGACTAGGGTTTTTTTCCAGCATCCTTTATCCTGTTTGGGATTGGTCAAGTATTTAGCCCAAAATGCGGGAGATCTGGCCAGAAAATATATTAAAGACCCGAAATTATTGAAATTTATCGATATGGAATGTTATTGTTGGTCGGTAGTACCCGCCGATCGCACTCCGATGATTAATGCGGGAATGGTCTTTAGCGATCGCCATTACGGCGGAATTAACTATCCCCGAGGGGGAGTGGGACAGATTGCCCTGAAATTAGTCGAAGGATTGGAAAAAGCCGGTGGTGAAATCCAGTATCAAGCGAGAGTGAATAAGATTATTTTAGATGCAGGACGGGCGATCGGGGTAAGATTGACCAATGGTAAGGAATATTACGCGAAAAAGATTGTTTCTAATGCCACCCGTTGGGATACCTTCGAGAAACTACTCCCCCCGGAATCTCTCCCAGGTAGCGAAAAAAAATGGCAAAAACGCTATCAAAAATCCCCCAGTTTCCTGAGTTTGCATCTGGGAGTTAAGGCCGATGTATTACCATCAGGAAGCGAATGTCACCATATTTTACTAGAAGATTGGGAAAATATGGAAGCAGAACAGGGAACTATCTTTGTTTCTATTCCTACCTTACTCGATCCCTCCCTCGCACCCCCGGACCATCATATCATTCATACTTTCACCCCTAGCTGGATTGATCAATGGCAAAAACTGCCCCCCCAAGAATATCAACAGAAAAAAGAGGCCGCTGCTAATCGTCTCATCGAGCGCCTGAAAAAACTCTTTCCTAAACTAGATACAGGATTAGATTATATCGAAATTGGCACGGCCCGCACCCATCGCCGCTTTTTGAATAGAATCGATGGCAGTTACGGCCCAATACCGCGAAGAAAACTGTTAGGCTTGTTAGGAATGCCCTTTAATCGCACAGCTATTCCTAATCTCTATTGTGTAGGAGATAGTACCTTCCCCGGTCAAGGATTAAACGCGGTGGCCTTTTCTGGTTTTGCTTGCAGTCATCGTCTAGCGGTAGATCTCGGTTTACCTAGTCGCAAAGATTAAAAGCTGAAAATCAGGCTTTTTACCGGCGAATTCGGAAACGGTTCGAGAATACTTGACAGCGTTTCTCAGATGGATGAAGCGCATTTTCGCGACTGGAATTTTTACTTCGGCAAGGTTTAATCTATACTTCACCTTGATGAGAAACGCTGTAGATCGGTTTTGCTGAAGACTGAAGACTGATAACTAATAACTGATAACTGATAACTGATAACTGAAGACTGAAGACTGATAACTAATAACTGATGCTTACTCCTTTTGATTCCCCCAAATCTTTACATTGGCAGCAAAGCTTACGATCGCCAATTATTCGTCAATTGGAGATATTTAGCTTTACAATGCAGTTTTTGACTTTTTTGCTCTGGGATCGTTTAACGGGGGCTAATAGGGGCAAAAAACGGCAAAGGAGAGCGAAATGGTTAGTTGATCGCCTCATTAATTTGGGACCAACTTTTATTAAAATTGGACAATCTTTATCGACGCGAGCAGATTTAATTCCGCTCGAATATATCGAACAATTAACCCAATTACAGGATCGAGTTCCCGAATTTAATAGTCAAGAAGCGATCCGAGTTATTGAAACAGAATTAGGACAACCCCTAGATAATTTATTTGCAAGTTTTAGCGTTTCTCCCCTCGCTTGTGCCAGTTTAGGACAAGTGCATAGAGCGCGGTTATTAAGTGGGGAAGAGGTCGTTATTAAGGTACAAAGACCAAATCTAGAAGGACTATTTAATCTCGATTTTGAAGTGTTGCATCGTCTCACCCGTTGGTTAAATATTTTCTCCGTGGTGAAAAAATATAATTTAGAAGCTATTTACCAAGAATTCTTTGAACTACTCTTTCAAGAAATCGATTATATTCATGAGGGCAAAAATGCTGATCGCTTTCGGGAAAATTTTAAGAATTATCCCCAAGTAAAAGTTCCTTTAGTTTACTGGCAATATACCACCCGCAAGGTATTAACTTTGGAGTATGTACCGGGGATTAAAGTCGATGATCGAGAGACTTTAATAGCTAATGGTATTAACGTCGATGGTATTATTCAACTGGGAATCTGTTCCTATCTCAAACAACTATTACAGGATGGTTTTTTCCAATCGGATCCCCATCCGGGTAATATGGCAGTTAGTCAGGAAGGGGAGTTAATTTTCTACGATTTCGGCACGATGTTCGAGTTAAAGTCCGTCGCTAAAGATCAAATGATTGAAACCTTTTTTGCTATCTTAAGAAAGGATACGGAAACAGTCTTAAAAACTCTCGTGTATATGGGGTTAATTGAACCCGTTAGAGATCTGCAACCTGTGCGAAATATCTTGCAGTTTCTTTTAGATGAATTTCGCGATAAACCGGTAGATGTGAGGGTCTTTGAACAAATTAGCGATCAAGTGTATTTAATGTTTAAACAGCAACCTTTTCGCTTACCTCCCCAAATGACTTTTATTATTAAATCTGTCACCACTTTGGATGGGATTGCCCGCTCTTTAGATCCCCAGTATAATTTATTAGCAGCTAGTCAACCTTTTGTGAAAAGTCTAGCGGTATCAGGAGGAACTACCAACACCATGCTGACCCTAGCTAATCAAGCGCGCACTTTTCTTAAACAACAATGGCAAAAAGGTAATAAAAATGAGAGAATGATCCGTCAATTAGAGGAAAAAATCGAGCGAGGAAATTTAGTTTTTCAAGTTAAGTCACGCGAAAATGAACGACTTCTGAAAAGAATTTATCTGGGAATTAAATTATTAATTAATGTCTGTTTATTGGGATTTAGCATTATCTCAGCCATATTTTTATTAGACACAAACTATAGCAAACTAGCTATTATTCCCTTCAGTTTAGCTGGGTTATTTGCTTTATTTTTTCTGCGTTCTTCCCTGGCTTTATTGATTCAGGAAAGATTAGATAAAATGCTAGACAAGTAAATAATTATCATCTTTATTAAGTAAGTGGTTATAATTAAATATCTAATTGCCAGTGTGGTGACAAGTTCCCCGGCTCTCTTATTCTTTGTGTGATAAGTTTGACTTATATAGTAGCGATCAATCTTTGTGTCCTTTGTGTCTCTGTGGTTCGTTCCACATTCTCCCGTCGCCATGGTGATTTAATGTTTAATCCAAGCTGATGGCCAAATACCGCCAATTTCGAGACCAGCTAGACGACTAGAGGCATTTATAAGGGTTTTACCACGACTATCAGCCAATTTTATCGATAATTTACCTTTGAGGGTATCTTGACAAGCAAAAGAGAGACCTTTTTCCGTGGGTACACGCACGCGATCGGGAGGATGATCACTGATCCCGATCAAGACAATGGTATAATTCTCGTTGGTTGCCCTCATTTCCCAGTATCCCCAGGGTTGCACTGTCCAAGTTAGTTGAGAATTCCAGATATCAAACTTATAAAAGCGATTTTGCCAGTGAATACCGATAATTCCCACCGATTCCGTCCAGTTGAGAACTTTTCGGGTAGAACCCACTGCGGTTAAGGTTAAATCGGGATTTTCAGGGAAAGCATTACAATTAATCCAAAACCACTTTTCGGGGAAAGAATAACCCCAATTTTTCTCGCTATAAAAAGGTACATTCTCAAATTGATAATTTTTTCCCCGATGGGTAATCATTCCCGTTGCTAAACCATGAGCAGTTAAAATCTGCCAACCCGGGTCAAAAATCGGTAAATAAGATAATATTCCTGCTGTTGCTTGGGGTGGACGCTTTTTATCTCCCCAACTGTACCTAGTTTCAATGCGATAATCCCATTGACAGATTTCTCCAGTGACGGGATCATAAATTCGTCCTTGCTGCTGGTTTGCCGTTGCTTGATAACCCTCTTGAACAGACTCAAAAAAAGCCGACGGGGAAAGGAGACAGGGACGGATTTTTAAGTTAGTTTTTCCCCAATGGATAATGGCTAATTCCTGACGACTTGCCCAAAATTTATCCGTATCGGGAAAAGTGCGACAAAGATAATTAGATTCTATGGCTAAAATTTGTACCGCTCCGCCGCTATTGACTTGACCGCCGCTTGGGTCTTGAATAGAATACATAAAGGCGAATCCGTCGGCTAATTGCGGAATCATGACTCGGAAGTACCAACCTTCAAAGAATCGGGGAGTGATACCATCCCAATGGTAGCCAGAATGAGGGGGTTGTGAAGACATCTATGGGTTTATCTTTAGGTATTGATTTTGGCACATCGGGAGCGCGAGCGATTGCTATTGATTCTAGCAAAAATATCGTCGCTGAGGTTCATTATCCTTTCACTAATGCCAATTTTCAGGATTGGCAAAAGGCCCTATTTTATTTATTGGATAATCTAGGGGATTCGGTGCGTTCAGAACTTAAATCGATCGCTATTAATGGTACTTCCTCGACGGTGTTATTATGTGATAATTGGGGTAATTCTCTTTCTGAGGCCATATTATACAATGACGGGCGAGGAATTGCCTTTTTAGAAGCAATTAAAGCTATAGCACCCCCTCACCATCCCGTGATTAGTGCTACCTCCAGTTTAGCTAAATTATTTTGGTGGAGTCAGCAAGAAATTTTTTCGCAAGCGCGTTATTTTCTCTCGCAAGCGGATTGGTTAGCATTTCTCCTGCACGGTAAACTGGGAATTAGTGATTATCACAATGCCTTAAAGTTAGGTTATGATCTCGAAAATCTCTGTTATCCCCATTGGTTAGAGAATTTACCGATGTTTAATTTATTACCGCAAATTTTTGCCCCGGGTACAGCGATCGATACTATTAAACCAGATTTAGTGACTCGTTTTGCTATCCCGAAAGATTGTTTAATTTATACGGGAACCACCGACAGCATAGCGGCATTTTTAGCCAGTGGTGCTAATTCTTTAGGGGATGCAGTGACATCTTTAGGTTCAACTTTAGTCTTAAAATTATTAAGTAGCCAGAAAGTTGATGATAGTAACTATGGCATCTATAGTCATCGTTTAGGAAATTTGTGGTTAACTGGTGGGGCATCCAATACGGGAGGAGCAGTGTTAAAGAAGTTTTTTTCTCATGAAGAATTGAGAAATTATAGTTTAGCAATAGATGGACAAAAAGAAAGTAATTTAGATTATTATCCCCTCCTAAAAGCGGGCGAGCGTTTTCCCATTAATGATCCTTTTTTACCCGCAAAACTGACTCCCCGGCCCGATAATCCTCGAGAATTTTTGCGTGGTTTACTAGAAAGTATTGCCCGCATTGAAGCTTTAGGTTATCAGCGTTTACAGGAATTGGGGGCCAATAAATTACAGCGAGTTTATAGTGCGGGTGGTGGGGCAAAAAATCCGACTTGGAGGATAATTCGTCAGCGTCATTTAGGAGTTCCTGTGCTTTTATCTAAACAGGAGCAAGCGGCCTATGGTACTGCCCTATTAGCACAGCAATCGGTTACGCTCTTGAAATAGTCTCATAAGTAGGATTTGCGGCAAAAAGCTTGTTGGTGGGGTTAGGAGTTAGGAGTCGGTCGTCAGGAGTCAGGAGATAGGAGTCAGGAGATTATTTTATTTATTCTCCCCACACCCCACACCCTACACCCTACACCCTTCGTTAATTAACCATAATAGGGTGGCTCATTACCCGGTTTCCATTTGATATTACAGCCTAAACTCGGTTTTTGGTCCGTCGGCACCGGTTGACCGGTTAAAACCTTGTCAATAGCGGCCCGGAGATCTTTGCCTGTCACCGGTATTCCATTACTAGGACGACTATCATCTAATTGACCGCGATAGACTAGAATCCGCTGACTATCAAAGAGGAAAAAATCGGGAGTACAGGCTGCCGTGTAAGCTTTCGCCACTTCTTGGCTTTCGTCATAGCATAAATTGAATTTAAAGTCAAGAGTTATCGCCATTTTTTTCAAATTTTCTGGCGAATCATCGGGATATTTCTCCACGTCATTAGAACTAATTGCGAGGATGCCCAGATTGGTATTAGCATAATCGCGACCTAGACGGGTAAGTTCTTCTTGAATGTGTTTAACAAAGGGACAATGTTCACAGAGGAAGATGACTAACAGAGCGGTTTTAGCCGCAAAGCTGTCCAGAGAGATAGTTTCACCCGAAACCACATCGGGTAAGGCAAAACTGGGAGCTTTTGTCCCCAGATCTAACATTGTGGACTCGGTGCGTGCCATAAGGTTTCTACTCTTTTCTATAGGGAGGACTGAGATTTTTATAGCATTTCATGCTTCATCGCGCAAATTTAACGCCTTAATCAGCATCAGTGAACAGTAAACAGTAAACTGAAAACTCACGTCTGATAACTGATAACTGATAACTGATAACTGCTATAACCTACTGAAACTGATCTGCCCAATTTTCGATCACACGCTGACTTTGGCGAGCAATAACTAAAGCATTATCGGGGACATTTTTAGTGATAGTTGAACCGGCAGCCACGGTGACATTTTTTCCTAATTCTAGAGGAGCTACTAGAACACTATTTGCTCCAGTTTTTGTGCCACTGCCGATCATAGTTTGGTGTTTTTTCACCCCATCGTAATTAGCAGTAATTGTTCCCGCACCAACGTTCACTTTTTCCCCTAAAGTGGCATCTCCCAAATAGGATAAATGGGCAATATTGGTTTTATTGCCGATGTCACTTTTTTTAATTTCAACAAAATTACCGACTCGACAATTAGCCCCAATTTTCGCTTCTCCGCGCAAATGAGCATAGGGACCGATGCGACAACCAGAATCCACCTGACTATCAGAAATAACCGAAAATAAGACCGTCACATCGCTGCCTATGCGACTATTTTCGATTAAACTCCCCGGACCTATACGACAACCAGAAGCGATTATCGTCTCACCGCGCAGATGGGTTTGGGGTTCAATAATCACATCGGCACTGAGAGTGACAGTATCCTCAATGGTGACACTATCGGGGTCAATAATGGTGACTCCGGCGGCCATCCAATCATCTTTGACTCTAGTTTGCAGGATATCATAGGCGGCGGCCAATTGTTTGCGATCGTTAATGCCGCTAATTTCTAAACAGTCCTCCACATCCACAGCCATGACAGGATCGAGAAAATTGACCACATCGGTGAGGTAATATTCACCTTGATCGTTATTGGGCGTTAAATTAGGCAGTATCGCCGCTAATTTTGACCAATTAAAGCAGTATATACCCCCATTAACCCGGTGGTTTTGTCGTTGGGCATCGGTACAGTCTCTTTCTTCCACAATCTGCTTAACGAGATTATTGCCATCACAAAAAACTCGACCGTAACCTTTCGGGTTAGGGAGGTTAGCAGTTAAGAGGGTGGCAGCGTTACCATGGTTTTTATGAATCTGGAGAAGATTTTGCAAGGTTTCGGGACGCAACAGGGGAACATCACCATTTAAGACCAACAAATCCCCCTGAAAGTCCTCTAAATGGGGGATTAACTGCTGAATAGCATGGCCAGTGCCTAACTGTTCCTTTTGTTCAACAAATTCGATATCCTCGAGATGCTGTAGCGTATTTCGCACCTGTTCTCCCTGATAACCGATAATCACCAGTTTTCGCCTGGGATGTAAGGATTCGCTGACATTAAGGACCCGTTCCACTAGCGATCGACTGCCGAGGGGATGTAAAACTTTTGGAAGGCTGGACTTCATTCGGGTTCCCTTACCCGCCGCTAAAATTGCTACCGCTACCATGGTCATGCTTGCCAATATCGTTCGCGACTGAGTATATCGCACTCCGATCCCTTTGGTTGCAAGAATTTTTCCCCTCTTTCATCCTGTGCCAGTTGAGAAACTACCATAAAAAGGTTTTCTTTAAGACATTGTTAAGGTAGTATATACAAATTGAAACAATTGAACATAATTAGCCCTCTATAGATACCACTATGACAACTGTGCTAACTAAGGAATCCTCCGCCATGAAACAGATTCGCACCACCTACCAAGCTGACCAACAGGTTAAATATCTCCATTTAGAAGCGGAAATCGAGGTACTGCTGCAACAACTGCAAAACCTCAAGCGCAAAAACCAAGAGAATCAAAACCTAAATTAAAGAAAATTTCCCTAAGAATTCTCAAATCCCACCCTCTGATCAGCGAGAAGGTGGGAAAATGTTTTTTGAGAATTCCAGATAGGTGTAGATTAATGATCAATTTTGCCTTACAGCAAGCCTTCGCCCGTCGTCATGCCCTGAAAGTGATCAGTGGGTTAAATAATTTCGATCGCTCGCAGGTTCTCTCAGTAGTTAAAGCCGCTACAGCCGGAGGAGCAACTTTTGTCGATATTGCCGCTAATGCTGACCTAATTCGGGCGGTAAAAGCCTTGACAAATTTACCCGTGTGTGTATCGGCCGTCGAGCCAGAATTGTTGGTGATGGCAGTGGCGGCCGGGGCCGATTTAATTGAGATCGGTAATTTCGATAGTTTTTATGCCCAAGGACGCATTTTTGAAGCGGCGGAAGTTTTAGCCCTAACCCGTCAAACTCGCGACCTACTGCCCGAAATTACCCTGTCTGTGACAGTTCCCCATCTCCTACCCCTCGATGAACAGGTAAGACTAGCAGAAGCTCTAGTTAGTCAGGGTGCCGATATTATTCAAACCGAAGGCGGCACTAGCAGTCAACCCCGTCACGCCGGTATTTTGGGACTGATTGAAAAAGCCGCCCCGACTTTAGCGGCAGCCCACGCTATTTCCCATGCGGTTAAAGTTCCCGTCCTCTGCGCTTCCGGTTTATCCAGCGTTACCGCCCCTATGGCGATCGCTGCTGGAGCGGCTGGTATCGGTGTTGGTTCGGCGATCAATCAATTGGATAATGAAGTAGCCATGGTGGCAGCCGTGCGCGGTTTAGTTGAATCTCTGCAAGCACAACCGGTCCATATTGGCAACTAGAACAATTTTTGTCTAGATACGACGGAGAAGGGGCCGTTTTCCCTTCTCTTTTTCCCTTTGTCACCAGTTATTTTAGCTGTCAGGAGGCGGTCGTCAGGAGTCAGAAGTCAGGAGATAGGAGATTATTTTATTTATTCTCCCCACACCCCACACCCCAATTCATAATTCATAATTCATAATTTATAATTCCCACACCCCACTTCCCCACACCCCCAACCCCATCAACTGTGGTAAAATGCGCTATGGCTCAAAACATTAGAGATAGAAGCACTCCACCATGATTCGAGATATCTTCATGCCCGCGCTCAGTTCCACCATGACCGAAGGAAAAATAGTTTCTTGGGTGAAGTCCCCCGGGGAAAAAGTCAGCAAAGGGGAAACGGTGTTAGTGGTCGAATCCGACAAGGCCGACATGGACGTGGAATCGTTTTATGATGGCTATCTCGCTGTAATTTTAGTCGAAGCTGGCCAAGAAGCGCCCGTGGGGGAAGCGATCGCCTATATTGCCGAAACTGAAGCGGAAATTGAACTGGCAAAAGCTCAGGGAAAAACCGCCGCAGTCGCCCCTAGCAAGCCCGTAGAGACCCCAGAAATCGCTCCGCCTCCCGTTTCGATCCCCGTCGCCGTCGTTAAAGATAATGGCCGTTTAGTCGCCTCTCCCAGGGCCAAAAAACTGGCTAAAGAATTAAAGGTGGATCTGAAAACCCTAGTGGGTAGCGGTCCCCACGGACGAATTACCGCCGAAGACGTAGAAAAATCGACAGGAAAAGTCAGCACCGCCCCCGCTCCTGTCATTACTCCCCCGCAACCCGTCAGCGTCCCTGTAGCGGCTCCTAAAGCCCCGATTCCAACCAGCGCCCCAGTCGGCCGGACTGTTCCCCTCACCACTCTACAAAAAGCCGTCGCCCAGAATATGTCGGTTAGCCTACAGGTTCCCACCTTCCAAGTGGGCTACACTATCACCACCGACCCACTGGATCAACTCTATCAACAGCTAAAATCCAAGGGTGTCACCATGACGGCCCTGTTAGCAAAAGCGGTGGCCAACACCCTCGCTAAACATCCGATCGTTAATGCCTGCTATAGCGACGCAGGAATTCAATACCACGGGGCGATTAACGTGGCCGTAGCCGTAGCTATGCCCGATGGGGGCTTAATTACGCCGGTTTTGCGCTCTGCTAACCAGATGGATATCTATTCCCTCTCCCGCAGTTGGAAAGATTTAGTCGATCGCGCCCGCAGTAAACAACTGCAACCGGAAGAATATAATAGCGGTACTTTTACCATTTCTAATCTGGGAATGTTCGGAGTCGATCGCTTTACCGCTATCTTACCCCCCAACCAAGGCGCGATCCTAGCCGTGGGTGCTTCCCGTCCCCAAATCGTCGTCAATAAAGATGGTTTATTCGGAGTGCAAAAACAGATGACGGTTAATCTCACCAGTGACCACCGAGTCATCTACGGGGCCGATGCAGCCTCCTTCCTGCAAGACTTGGCTAAACTGATCGAAACTGAGGTGCAGTCCTTAACTATGTAATCAGAATCTAGACAGCAGGAGCCAAGGGAGTTTCTCTCTAGCTCCTGCTTTGTTGTTACTAAAAAAATGTAAAGAATTAGCTAAAATGGGTTTAACCCTATCTATCACCCGAAACTATCGCCCAAACAAGGTCAAAAAAAGTGTTAATCTCAGGGAACTTTAAGATCTAAGCTAATATCGGTAAATTAACACTCAATTTCGCCCTATATATTAAGCCTACAATAATTCGTATTCCCACGCCCTAACGCCTACCCATAGGAAAAAATGATCACAGAGAATAGTCGCTTACGTTCAGAATTTTTAAATACACAGGTTATCACTCGCAATACAGGCAAAAAACTCGGCGTTGTTAAAGATATCCTAGTAGATATCGATCAACGAGAAGTGGTTGCCCTGGGACTCCGCGATAATATCCTCTCCCTGTCGGGAATGCCTCAATATATGTATTTATCGAGCATCAGTCAGACGGGAGACGTGGTTCTCGTTGAAGATGATAACGTCTTGGAATCCGTCGATATCGATGCTTATACTCCCTTAATCGGTAGTGACGTGATCACGGAAACCGGCGAACCTTTAGGCAAAGTCCGCGATTATCAATTTGATCCCCTTAGTGGTCAATTACATTCCATTATCATTGCTTCCCTGGGATTTCCTCTGATCCCCGAACAATTGATCAGTACCTACGAAATTTCTATCGAAGAAGTGGTTAGCAGCGGTCCGAATCGCTTAATTGTCTTTGAAGGGGCCGAGGAACGTCTCACGCAGGTTAGTGTGGGGGTTTTGGAACGTTTGGGTATTGGTCGTCCCCCCTGGGAAAGAGAAGAGGAAGAAGCTTATTATACCCCCGCTGCTCGTCCAGAAAATCAGTTAGGTACGGGCATTCCCCTCCGCACCCCCGTGGAGGCCGCTAAACCCGTTGAAGAACGCTGGAGTGAGGATGAATGGGAAAAAGAACCCCTGCGTGCCACTCCCCCACCGCAAAAACGGGCCGAAGCTCGTTATTATGAGGAAGAATACGAGGAAGAAGAAGATAACTGGGGAGAAGCTCGCTCAGAACGCACAGAAAGCTTTTCTCGTCCTCAGTACGACGATTACGAAGATAAGGCCGAGGATGATATGTGGGATGATGACGTGGAACCAGATTACAATCCCCCCCGCATCAATATCACCGAGAAGAAAAAGGAAAGAATCCCCGAATACGAAGACGGTTAATCTTTGGTCATCCCCCTATCCATTAGTTACATCTTTCTTAACATAAAATTTGACAAAAAAAGAAAAGTGTGGTATGTGGCTCAAGGGGAGTTCTCTGGGGGGACTAAATACTTTTGGTATCACGTCGAGTGCAGTGATTTGTCAGACTTTACAGATGTTCAATGAACTCTTCAACTGTGACTTGGGCTTGTTTCAGAATTCCACTTAATGTACCAACCTTCAATTCCTGATGTACAGGGACAACACAACCAATTTTGCCATCTTCGGTTTCTTTCTTCATCACAACATGGCTACCTGTTTGACGAACTTGCTTGAAGCCTAAGCGTTCAAGAGAGCCAATTGCCTCCCGACTAGAGATTCGTGGCAGCTTAGGCATAACTAACCTCAATACTGGTCACAAATCTAGGGGATGTTTCTGGTAAGGTAAATTCCTCTAGATAAAGCCGTGTGGCTTCTTTCAATCCAGCAATCGCCTGCTCAATTGTTTCTCCTTGATCTACTGTGCCAACTTCTGGACATTCAGCAATGTACATATTATCTTCTTTGTACAAAATAACAGTAAAGATGCGATTTTTCATGGTGTCTTATCATCTCCGGCTTACTCTGAAAATCATAACATAACTGTTTCCTAATCGTTTGGTTAGAAAATAGTTAGGTTTCCTGATCATTGACCCAACTCAGGCTTTTTGAAAAACTCTATAAGATATTAAGTTATTAGTACTTAATCTAATATTGTCCCACCTTCCTAGAATTGAGTGAGAAGATTGTGCAAAAACAAGCGTAGAGTTGATATAAAGAATGGAAAATATTAAAGCAAAATCAAGTTTTTCTATCTTGAACTTTAACTTTGATGGTCTAATTAGGGTTTGCGGCAAAAAGTTTTTCGTGGGGGTAGGGTGTGGGGTGTGGGGTGTAGGGTGTGGGGTTTTACCCATTTTCAGGTGGTCAATTACCTAATTTTCAGAGAAAAAGTAACTGAATTTTTCCCCGATCACTCCAATGGTCGGCACTTTTTGGGGGGAAAAAAGTCTAAAAACCTTATCCAACAAAGTTTTTAGATTTATTCAGCAGAACCTAATTAACATCTTTTATCCTCAATTTGTCCGAAAATTCCGTCTAACGGTTGAACTCACCCACCGTCATTAACTTTGGATGTTAGAGGTAGCCTAGCATATGATCGGGCGCAGTGATTTGTTAGACGGGCTTAGATTTAGACAGGTGAAAGATGCGTGGGACTCACCCACAAGATCGGCGATCACACTTAACATCTTCTGAATGCGAATTCAACAGAGCTTCCCACTTCGGCTAATTCATATTTCGAGACTACCTTCAGTGTTACTGTATTTCCATCCTTCCATTGAATCACAACGTATCCGTCATCAATAATCCATTCACCAGAGGAGTAATGTGGTTCTGGTTCTATCCGTACTAAACCGGAGGTAATCGTTACATTACTCTCTCTACTAAAACTACCTCCTGGTTCCAGTTTGTACGTTTCTTTCCAATAGCCTGAAGAAGCACCGTCAGCATTAAATTTGCTTCTTTCCCAACAACCGGATATATCAGACTTGACTACACCCGTATTGTTAAATGAACAGCCCACTAACAACAGTAAACTTATCGCCATTAACTGTGAAACCTTGATGAACATAATCATCGTTGGATTACCTCCAAAATTCTGCCTAACTACACATTATACAGAAACTTTCTGCATAACAATCTCCAGAGCAACGATAGGGGTCAACTTTCTGCATATCACCCCGTTTTATAACATAAAATACTCATTTGTCAATAGTTAGCAATATTTAATCTGCTTATACTTCGAGTTTTGGTCTGAAAATGGGCGATCAATAGTCAAGCGATCGAGAGATGGGGAACAACTTATACTAAATCCGTTGAGTATAGGCTACATATCAAGACAGACAAAAGGCACTCATGCAAAAGGGAGAATAAATAATCAGTCTTTAATAACCAGATTTAGGATTATTTAACCTTCAATCCGGGCTATCACCGGGGCCACCAATCTTCGATCACCTGCGCGATAGTATAGGGACAAAACTCTGGAAAAATGCTAAGGATTAAACCTGTTTGTCTGGCGGCTTCTCGACGCGCTCTGGTATATTCCTTTGCCTACATTTACCCATCCCGCGTTTTGGCTCAGATCGTAAATTCCATAGGGAATGATTCTTCCCTTATCTTGGTCAGGAAAATCATGAACCAATACTTGTACTGGCTCTCCCTTTTTTAGCCATTCAGCACCGCTATTTTTATAATTTCCAATTAATTCTGGTTCTAACGAAGAACCGTTATAGATTTGATGCTTGAGCAAATATGTTCACCGAGAATCACTCCCGTTAGAGTGAGATAAGATTAACTCTTATTCCTCACCCTAACTACTAGGAAAAACCGGCAATTAAATTAGGCACCTTGCCGTAATTTATCCAAAACCGATCGATCCTCTAGAGTAGAAGTATCACCGGAAATCTCTTGACCTGATGCTAAAGTTCGCAAGAGACGACGCATAATTTTACCCGATCGCGTTTTTGGCAGCACATCGGTAAAACGGATTTCTCCCGGTCGGGCAATAATGCCAATTTCCTTGACAACGTGGTCTTTTAATGCTTGCGCTAACTCCGGACTCGCTTCATAATGCCCCTCAAGAGTCACAAAAGCATAGACTTCTTCCCCTTTAATTTCATCTGGTCGTCCCACCACAGCCGCCTCTGCTACCGCAGGATGGGATACTAAAGCTGATTCGATCTCCATTGTCCCTAAACGGTGGCCAGAAACGCTCATCACGTCATCAACGCGCCCCATTACCCAGAAATAACCGTCTTCGTCCTGACGGCTACCATCCCCAGCAAAATAGAGATATTGGCCATCTTTGGGGGCGATATGTTCCCAGTAGGTATTGCGGAAGCGATCGGGATTTTTATAAACTGTTCGCATCATACCGGGCCAGGGATGTTTGACCACCAGATAACCCCCCTCATTCGCTTGGGCGGGATTACCGTCTAAGTCCACCACTTCGGCCATAATACCGGGGAAAGGTAGGGTTGCTGACCCCGGTTTGGTGGCAATTGCCCCGGGTAGGGGAGTAATCATAATCCCCCCGGTTTCCGTTTGCCACCAAGTATCGACAATCGGACATTTTTCTTTACCGATAACCCGGTGATACCACATCCACGCTTCCGGGTTAATCGGTTCTCCCACGGTTCCCAGTAAGCGCAAAGAGGATAAATCCCGGCTATTGGGGATGTCTTCACCCATTTTGATAAAAGCGCGGATAGCAGTGGGGGCAGTATAAAAGATATTAACGCGATATTTCTCAATTACATCCCAAAAACAGCCTAAATTAGAGGGACGGGGAACCCCTTCATACATTACCGTGGTGGCACCATTGGAAAGCGGTCCGTAAACGATATAACTATGGCCGGTAATCCAACCCACATCGGCAGTACACCAGTAAACATCGGTGTCTTTCAGGTCAAAAATCCATTTGCAGGTGACATGGGTGTAGAGATTATAACCGCCGGTGGTGTGGACGACTCCTTTCGGTTTGCCGGTGGAACCACTGGTGTAGAGGATAAATAACATATCTTCGCTATCCATCGGTTCGGCCGGACAATTAGCAGATACCTGTTTTTGTAGATCATGCCACCAGTAATCGCGATCGGCAACCATATTGATGGGTTCCTTGCTGCGCTGGACAACGAGGACTTTTTCCACACTGGGGGCGCTATTATCGGCTAGAGCCAGATCTACCTGTTCCTTGAGGGCAACTACTTTATCCTTGCGGAAACCACCATCGGCAGTGATTACCACCTTAGCGGCCGCATCATTAAGACGATCGCGCAAAGCATCGGCACTAAATCCCCCAAAAACTACACTGTGGGGCGCACCAATTCTGGCACAGGCTAACATAGCGATGGCCGCTTCGGGAATCATCGGCATATAAATTCCGACCACATCGCCTTTTTTCACGCCTAATTCCTTTAAAGCGTTGGCAAATTGGCACACTTCTCGGTGTAGCTGTTCGTAGGTAATGGTGCGGCTGTCTCCCGGTTCTCCTTCCCAGATGATGGCAGCTTTATTGCGCCTCCATGTCGTGAGATGTCTGTCAATACAGTTGTAACAAATATTAATCTTGCCGTTGACGAACCATTTAGCAAAGGGGGGCTGCCACTCAAGAACCTCTGACCATTTTTCAAACCAATGTAATTCTTTTTCGGCTAATTGGGCCCAAAAAGCCGGGGGATCGGCCTTGGCTTTGGCGTAGAGTTGCTGATATTCTTCAAAGCTTTTAATGGTGGCATTCTGGGCAAATTCGGCACTGGGGGGAAACAGCCGATTTTCCTGTAGGATCGATTCGATCGCTATTTCTGTCATACTGGCAAACGAAATAAATTATCTTGCGATCCAGATTACCTTTTTCGGTTCCCCGCGTAACCCCGGCAAGCAATTCTTTAAGGCTATTTTAGGATTGCCCGATCCCTGACTAGCGATCGCCATTTGGCCCCAAGTGTTACAGAGTTTAAAGTTATGTCACCGATCGAGCGATGAACAGATCGCTGTAAGGTAAACTAACCGATAAACCCGAAATTTAACATGGAGAACACTCGGTAAGGAGTCATAATTCAATGTCTCATAGCGTTAAAATTTACGATACCTGTATCGGTTGCACCCAATGCGTTCGGGCTTGTCCCCTCGACGTGCTGGAAATGGTTCCCTGGGATGGCTGTAAAGCTGCCCAAATTGCCTCCTCCCCCCGCACGGAAGACTGTATTGGTTGCAAACGTTGCGAAACCGCTTGTCCGACGGATTTCCTAAGCATTCGGGTTTATCTCGGAGCAGAAACCACCCGCAGTATGGGTCTAGCCTACTAGGCCTGGCAATCATTCTGTGTTTAACATTTAGCGAAAACTAATCTTGTTAAGAGGACTAACCAGTCCTCTTTTTTTTTGTTATACTCCCGTCGCTAGTGAAGATTTTAGTTAGGGTTTGCGGCAAAAAGTACGGGCGAAGCATTCGGATAGAAAATCTACGGTTTCACCGATAAGTTATTGCCCGAATGCTTCGCCCCTACAGGACGCAATCGCCGATCAAGATGCAAGGTTTTTGAGCCACTAGCTTTAAAATCTTGCACCTGCCTCGCCAAACAGGCCCCAAACCCCTTACCTCGTCTATATTTCACATTTATTCAGCAGACCCTAGTTAGGTAATTCCCCAAAAAGTTGACGATATTTTTGCAGTTTTGCCTCCATTTCTACTAACTGCTGATTAGCCTGTTCTGCCCGTTGGCGTTCATTTTCAGCCCGTTGGCGTTCATTTTCAGCCCGTTGCTTTTCCTGCTCCAGTAGTTGATTAATTTCGCTGTAGGACAAAAATTGAGTACCATCAGGACGATAAATTTTTAACTCGTCGGTTAAGTCAAAACGAATGCCTAAACGGGGACTCACCCAATTATTAACCTCACTAACACTGTCTAAACTGTCACCAATTCGCTGCCAAGCTTCTAGACTATTATCATCGGGATCATAGACGTAGTATTCTTGGACTCCATAGCGATCATAAAATAGCAATTTTTTGGCCATTTCGATGGAGGTATTACTGGGAGAAAGAATCTCAAAGACGACTTGAGGAGCAAGATTATCTTCTTGCCATTGTTTGTAGGAACCTCGATCGCCTTTCGGTCTGCCAAATACTACCATCGTATCAGGAGCGGCAGCAATTTTCGGCTGGCCTTCCACGGGATACCACAACAGATCCCCCGCTACAAATACCTGGGGATCATCGATATATAACCAGTCGAGATTCTGCTTAATCGTCACTATCCAGTTAAATTGTTTAGTATTATCTGCCATCGGTTTACCGTCGCTCTCAGGATAGATAATCTCGGTTTTGTTAACTTGACTAACCATGGGGAATACCTGCCGAACTCATTGGGCTATTTTTATTATATAATAAACTTGAACTAAGTAAGGAAAAGACCGCTCTTGATTTTAGAACTACAGCAAGTAAATTTAGCTATCCGACGGGGTAGTGCTTATCTGTTAGAAGATATTACTTTTAGCATCAAGCAAGGAGAAAAGTTAGCTATTGTCGGAGCATCTGGGGCAGGAAAAACGACTATTTTACGATTGTTAAATCGTTTGCAGGAACCAAGCACGGGAAATATTTATTTTCAAGGTAAATCGATTAGGGAAATACCGGTTATTTCCCTGCGACAACAGATAGTTTTATTGCCACAAGAGTCTAAATTATTAGGGATGACTGTTCGAGATGCTCTCGCTTATCCTCTGCAATTAAAAAAACTTAACCCTGCTGAAATTAATCAGAGAATTGACCATTGGACATCCCTATTAAAAATTCCTCAACAGTGGTTTGAGCGCGGAGAGTTAGAATTATCTTTAGGACAAAGACAATTAGTAGCAATTACCAGAGCTTTGCTGTTAGAACCGAGCATACTGTTATTAGATGAACCCACCTCTGCTCTAGATACAGGCACGGCCAGCAGGTTATTAGAAGTATTAAATAATCAAAGTTCAATGACGATAATTATGGTCAATCATCAACTGGATTTTTTAGAGGAATTTGCCGAGCGAGTCATTTATCTAGAAGCGGGAAAAATTGGATCAGATTGCCTCGCCAATCAATTAGATTGGTTAGGGCTAAAAACTCAGTTAATTGATTTAGAAAAATCTCGACAAAGTGACAATTGGTAAGATTAACTTAAAATTGCTGCGCCCTCCTGAAAAACTAATAATTCTCCTGCATTAATCGCTGTCCAAACTTCATTATCAGTTAAGGGTGTAGTGGCAATAATTGCCACTTGATCGCCCAGACGAGCTAAAGCTTGAAAGTCAACGCTCACATCTTCATCAATTAAATGAGCAGCGGCAAAAGGATATTGCCGGATTATATAGCTTAATTTAGTTGAACAATGGGCAAAAAAGTGTTCACCATCGCATAAAAGATAATTAAAAATACCTTGACAAGCGATAGAGTTTGTGATAGTTTTTAGGACTGGATAGAGTTGTTCTAGGGAAGGTTTGCCCTGGGGAAAAGTCTCTCGCAGGGTATTAAGAATTAAACAAAAAGCTTTTTCCGAATCCGTCTCCCCAACCGGTTGATAAAAATCTCCCGCAGCAGGTGAGAAATTTTCTAAATTACCATTATGGGCAAAAACCCAATATTTTCCCCACAATTCCCGCCGAAAAGGATGACAGTTTTCTAGTTTAATTTCTCCTTGGGTGGCTTTGCGAATATGGGCGATAACATTGGTAGAATGGATGGGATAGTTTTTAATTAATTCCGCAATCGGAGAAGCGATCGAGGGTTGAACATCAATAAAAGTTCGGCAGCCTAAACCCTCAAAAAAAGCGATTCCCCAACCGTCTCGATGTTCGTCGGTTTTTCCTCCCCGCGCACAAAATCCCTCAAAGGAAAAACAGATATCCGTGGGGACATTACAATTCATGCCTAGAAGTTGACACATAGTTGCTTGAGTTTGAACTGAACATCAGATGCTGGCAAAATTACTTACTGCCAGCAGTCGTGACAGGAGACAGGAGAATTTTTTTCAGCTGCCTCTTGCCTATCCTAGCTAAGAAATTAATCTGGCACTGAGTAGGTAGGTGTTAAAAACTGTCAGACACCCCCCTTATCAAGGTAGGGTTGATTCATGAATCAACCCTACTATGAATCAACCCTAGGGATTAAAGGGGGAACCATCTTCAATTTAATTATAACCAGCTAATTAAATCAACCTCTGAAAGACAAAAAGGGCAAAAAATCAGATTTATAGCGATATAATAGCTATTTTTTTGACCAAAAAGGTCATTTATTTGCTGTTATTGCCTTTTATCTTCCCGCATCCCTGTTTTAACTCCCATGAATCTGAATCGGGCGATCGAGATTAATTTTTTGGACTGCTTATTGGATAAAATAGGAAATCAGGCCATCTAATCAAATCTGTATCCTTAAGGCTATGACAATTATTTCTCGATCGATCCCCCAATCACCCACTAAATCCTCGTCTATCGGCGGCTGGCGCGGTTTGATCGAAGAATATCGCCAATTTCTGCCCGTAAGCAGTAAAACCCCTGTAATTACCCTCCTAGAAGGCAATACACCCCTGATCCCCGCCCCCTATCTCTCAGCACAAATCGGGCGCGATGTCAAGGTTTTTGTCAAATATGATGGCTTAAATCCCACCGGCAGCTTTAAAGACCGGGGCATGACCATGGCCATCTCGAAAGCTAAAGAAGAAGGGGCAAAAGCGGTGATTTGTGCCAGTACTGGGAACACCTCGGCGGCGGCGGCAGCCTATGCAAGACGTGCGGGGATGCGGGCCTTTGTGATTATCCCCGATGGTTATGTAGCCTTAGGAAAATTAGCCCAAGCTTTATTGTACGGAGCGGAAGTCATCGCTATTAATGGCAACTTCGATGATGCCCTCAAGATTGTCCGCCAACTATCAGAAAATTATCCCGTAACTTTAGTCAATTCCGTCAATCCCTACCGTTTAGAGGGTCAAAAAACCGCCGCTTTCGAGATTGTCGATGTCTTGGGTAATGCCCCCGACTGGTTATGTATTCCCGTGGGCAATGCGGGCAATATTAGCGCCTATTGGATGGGATTCTGTCAGTATCACCAGATAGGCAAATGTGACCGACTGCCGAAGATGATGGGTTTTCAGGCCGCCGGGGCTGCCCCTTTTATCTCTAAACAACCGGTTGACCATCCCGAAACCCTAGCCACGGCTATCCGTATCGGCAACCCCGCTAACTGGGAAAAAGCCTGGGCCGCTAGTCACGCTAGTCAAGGGCAATTTCACGCGGTCAGCGATGAGGAAATATTGGCAGCCTATCGGATTTTAGGGGGCCAAGAGGGGGTTTTCTGTGAACCAGCCAGCGCCGCTTCTGTGGCAGGATTATTAAAAGTGCATCAACAGGTTCCCGATGGGGCCACCGTAGTGTGTGTTTTAACGGGAAATGGCCTAAAAGACCCAGATTCGGCGGTAAAATACAGCAATAACCAACTAAAATCTGGGATTGCTCCCGAATTAACCCAAGTGGCTCAAATTATGGGCTTCTAAGCTAACGTTAATTCGGGTTAAGTAGTGCTTCTATAAAACTCCCTTAGAACTGGGAATTATACCGGCGCGACGGGGATCGATCGCTATGGCCCCACTCATCGCCCGGGCAAAAGCTTTAAAAGTAGCCTCAATAATATGATGGGAATTAATCCCGTCTAATTGGCGAATATGTAGGGTCATTTGACTGTGATTGACCAAAGCAACGAAAAATTCCCGCACTAGCTGAGTATCGTAGGTTCCCACTCTTTGGGTAGGAATTTCTAGACCATAACTGAGGTGGGGGCGACCGGAAAAATCGAGGGCAACTTGCACTAAAGCTTCATCGAGAGGGGCGACAAAATGCCCGAAACGGACGATCCCTTTTTTGTCCCCCAAAGCTTGCAGTAAAGCTTGTCCGAGGGTGATTCCCACGTCTTCATTGGTGTGATGGTCATCAATTTCTAGATCTCCGGTGGCAAGCACATCGAGATCGATTGCGGCGTGGGAGGCGATTTGCTGCAACATATGATCAAGAAAGGGAATTCCTGTCTGGGCGCGACAATTGCCGCTACCATCAAGATCGATCGTCACCTGGACATCGGTTTCTTTGGTAGTACGACTAACCGAGGCGCGACGGCAAGGTGAGACAAAAGAATCGGGTATCTGGGAAGTGGAAATCATTGAAGTAAAAATAAGTAGGTAGCCGTTAAAAATTATCAGATGCCCCCCTTATTAAGGGGGGATTAAGGGGGGATCGGCACCCCCTTATTAAGGGGGGATTAAGGGGGGATCGGCACCCCCTTATTAAGGGGGGATTAAGGGGGGATCGAATCATTGACTAGGGAGATGAGAGTTTTTTTCAGTGATCAGTAAACCTAAAACTCATATCTGATAACTGATAACTGATCACTGATCACTGAAAAGGCCTAACTTTCTGGTTCAGTTTTAGCTTCCGCCGGCGGACCCGGGGGCAAGGCTTCCTCGCTCAGGGGTTGAGGATTTTGGCTAGTGGGGGGACTAGCGGGGGAAACCTCCGGCTGATTGAGAGCGGGGGTTTGGGGGGGAGCTTCTGGAGCTTTTTCTTCGATTATCGCTTCTTTGGGCGGTTCTGGCTGGGTTGGGGCTGGATTTGGCCCTGTGGTTGCGGGTGGCTTGACGTTATCCGGTTGGGGACTAACGACGGGCTGCGGGGTTTGATTGGGACGAAGCGGGGTTTCAATTGCCGGCGTTACGGGGGGGGAGTTACGCGTATTGAGGTTACTACCCTCCGGTTTTGGGGGATTAGCGATCGCACCTCGGCACACTTCCGGGTTAGGGGCAAAACTGACTCGCACCTGATAGATTCTCGACTCACCACTGGGATTATTAAAACGAGTTGATCTCACTTCCCCAGCCGCCTGTTGATTGAAAATCGGGAAGCCAGCACTTTTAATTAACTGGGGTTCACTGCTGAGGCGGCCTTGACCATCCACCGTCACCCCATAAACCGCCGTCCCCGCTAATTGACGGGAACAAGCCGTGGCGGGATAATTACCAGTCAAATTGACGGTAGTTATACCTCTGCTGCCCTGATTGGGCTGATTTAGTTCATTTAAGGCGTTAGGATTAGTTTTTTGGACTCTGGCCAGCCAATCCACCTGATTTCTCATGGCCTCTTCGTTACTGGTATTGCTTTTGTCCGCCTCCAGGGAGCGCAAACGTTCCCGCATTTCCCACATTAATTGTTGACGACGCTGTTCATCGAGGGGAGATTGACCATTCGGCTCCGACGTGCGGGCCAAGGAATTGTTTAATTGTTCCTGCGCCTGTTGCGATGCACTACGGGGCGAATTTCGCAATTCATCTGGAGTTAGATTATCTCGGTAGGGATCGAAGTAAGGCTGGAGCTGCTGGTTATTAGTCCCCCTAGGCCGATTATTATTCTCTGACAGGGTGGGAACAGAAGGAGGACTAGGTAAACTGGGGGTAGAAGTGGGAAAATTGCGAGGAATCGGTAATCTACCCGAGGAGGAGATAGATGCCACGGGAGGAGAATAGATATTGACGGAGGGTAAGGAGGAGAGGGGAGGTAAAGGGGGAAGGGAAGAAACCGAGGGTAAAGGAGGTAAGGTGCTGTTATGGATGCCATCCATGGCGGGGAGAGGAGGCAAAGAGGAAGAAGACGAATTGAGGTTAGGCAGTCCGGGTAAGCTGGACAGGGAGGAGTCAAGACTGGGAAGACGTGACTGCTCTAGAGGATTCAATTCAATCAGATTGACGTTGCGTAATTCCTTTTTTGGCTCCTGCGCTGGATTATTGAGGAAATTAGGTAAGATAATCGCTAAAATTAGGGCATGAATACCAAGAGAAGCGGCGAACGAGAGATTATTAGAGTTAATTAGTTTATTTTCTTCGGTTTCTAGACCAAAATAGGAGGATGTCATAATCTAGTTAATTGAGCAGCGCCTGGAGGGGGAAAGTTAACTCTATTCTAATCGTCAAGGCGATTTTTTTTTCTTGAGGGCGGGGAATTAATTGGTGTCAGTACCCCACCACCCCACACCCCACACCCCACACCCTGCCCCTAGGAAAAACTTTTTCAGCCAACCCTACTTATACTGCGATCGAGCCACAGCTTTTAATTTGGGATATAATTCCGAAGGGTCTAACAAAGGGATAAACTCATCGATTACCGGTTTAAAATTAGCCGAAAAATTCTCCCTAGTTCCATGACCGTTAGGCGATTTAGGCAATGATTCTAATTCAGGGAATTTGGGCGTTTCTGGGGTTAACTGTGAGAATAATTCCTCCACATCACTCATCCCTTTGCGAGGATCATCAAAAAGAGAAGTTTCTAAGTTGAATAAAGAATCTTTACCCATGGCTACTGTGCCATTATTATCGGTTTTTCCCGCTTGTGGCTCTGGATAAGGCCGCTCAAGGGTGGTAGAAAGTATATTGACCTTTTCCTGTTTAGGGACAACTGCTGTTTTTTTGCCATTTAACTGGGAATCTGGCAAGTTTTTACAAACCAAGCGCTCGAATTCCCCCGTAAAATGAAAGGTAGGATGGCCGCGACGGTGCCAAATTTTGAGAATTTCCTCCACCGAAATGACTTTGTAACGTCCCTGATAGAGTGCCTCTAAAATCGCCATGCGAATCCAATTTAGCGAATAGGTGGGCAACCAGCGCTCGATTAATTCTTGCGCTTTATATCCTCTCATTTCAAATCGATATTGGTTGAGTATAGTCGCTATCTGCATGAGGTTGATCTCTGGGCTAATCTCTGCCATAGAATTTACAAAAACAGTGAGCGCAATCGTTACGGCTACTAGGCACTCCGTATCTTAAGATTTTATTCGGGTTTTTCCTAGCGGTTTTCCCCTATTCTCCCCACACTTACCCTTTCTAGTATCTTCACTCAAGGTCAGTTGACTCCCTAAAATCTGGTTCGCTTTTGACGGCAATTTATCCCCCGCTAACTCCTGTACGGTTTAACGGGACTTCTCTGGCGACCTTAAGATAGTTTTTGTCTTTTCCCTGATTAGGCGATCGAGTTTATACCTCTTTGGTACCACAATCTGACTAATTTGTCAAGAAAAAGGCAAAATTTCATCGATAAACCCAGAGGAGATAGAACTATAGCACTACCCTGACAGCCTACCCGATCGAGGTTTTCTGAGTCCCCAAAAATTTTTTGTTAAAATTTGCAACATAACTTAACAATGTGTTACACTTCTTAACACAAGCATACAAAAGGAGCCTCCCCATGACTGCCCGCGGCTACACCACCGAAGAACAAGGAAGACTGAATAATTTTGCTGTCGAACCGAAAATGTACGTTGATAGTTCCAGCGGTCTCGGTTTTACCAAAAAAGCTGAAAAATTGAATGGCAGACTAGCTATGATTGGCTTTGTCTCTCTTTTGGCCATTGAAGTGTTAACCGGTAAAGGAATTATTGCTTGGATTACCAGTCTCTAAGAATTAACAATCCCGTCGCGCTGTTCGGGGAGTTCAGTCCCCGTCCAGACGGGGTGATTCAGATAGCATAAATGCCCTCAAAAACAGCTTTAGCAGGACCTGTCATGTAAACCCGGTTATCGGTTTGAGACCAGTGAATCTGAAGACAACCACCGGGGAGTTCCACGGTACAGATGCGATCGCATTTCCCCGTTAACAGGGCCGCCACTACCACAGCACAAGCACCAGTACCGCAAGCGAGAGTAATTCCCGCTCCTCTTTCCCAGACACGCATCTTCATATAATCCGGCGCGATTACCTCCACGAACTCCACATTAGTCCGTTGGGGAAAAACCGGGTGATGCTCAAATTTTGGCCCGATAGTTTCTAGGGGAATAGAGGCCAGATCATCCACAAAAGTGACACAGTGGGGATTACCCATACTAACGCAAGTAACTAACCAATCTTTACCCTCCACCTCTAGGGGAACCGCGAGGACTTTTTCTGATCCATTGACCAAAGTGGTGGGGATTTCACTGCCTAGTAATTGCGGCGGTCCCATATCGACCGTTACCTGTTCATTAGCTTCTAAACGGGGAATTATCGTTCCTGCTAGAGTATGAATGCGATAGGTGCGGCCAATGGTGTTGTTAGCCTCTAAACGGGCGATAAATTGGGCTAGACAGCGAATACCGTTACCACACATTTCCGGTTCCGAACCATCAGAGTTGAAAATTCTCATGGTGTAGTCGGTTGCTGCTTGGCCGGGAAGCGCAAAAATCACGCCATCGGCACCGATGCCAAAATGTCGATCGCACATAGCCACGGCTATTTCTGGTGTGATCAGGGGTTCGGGACTGTGACGGTTATCTATCAAAATAAAATCATTGCCCAGGCCTTGATATTTGGTGAAGGGGATTTTCATGGTCAATAAAAGCTGCTCAACAGGAATAATAGAGGATGAACACCTCATCGATAAACTCATTATGTCTCAATTTGATCCTGGTCTGCCGAGTATTAAACAAGTACAGAGCTATATTCAAGAGAAACGGGAAGTAGAAATTAAGTTAAGCACCGATGATCTCCTCGTTGGTCGCATCCTTTGGCAAGATGCTAACTGTCTATACCTAGTCGATCACTACGATAAACCCACTTTAATTTGGCAACAGTCTCTAGTTTATTTAAGACCTAAAGCCTAGGAGGAAATCAGACCCATCAAAAATTCATTATCCACATCTAGACTTTTATCCCAATATTCCTGTCTTAATTTTTGCACTCTTTCTGTTGCTTTTGCGGATGGGTGCAGAGTTTTTTTGCAGTTTACTCTCATTAGCTATCGATAATAAGTAAGTAGTTATAATTCAATTGAAGATAGATTTTGCCTCTGATCCCCCCTGCCCCCCTTGATAAGCTATCCATTAGTCAGATCTTTCTTAACAATTTTTGCAGTAAGCACTCCAACCCTTATCCTGACTTGATTTCAGTTTTTTCTTTGTCAGTAAGGGTGTCAACAAGGAATATTACAAATTGTTAACCGAGTCTTGAAAGCCTTGTGCTACAGAAAAGAGCGATAAATAGAGGATTATTATAGCTATTCAAGCTTATTTTCCCCTTCTTTTAGCAGAGGTATCGAGTTTTCTGCCGTCAAAATGTCAGGAATATCACTTAAACTGGCAGTTTGATAAACCTGTTCATTTCTAGCAAATAAATTGCCCATATCTTGAGAATAATTAGAAGCGATCGATAATAAAGCTCCGGCAAAAATATAGAGAGGTAAAGGCAAAATAAACCCCTTGGCCCATTGATAAAACTCCACCAACAAAAATAACAAAACACAACCCACAACCCAGACTTTCATCGCACTTTTTCCCTATTTTTACGAGAAAAGGTGAGCAAAAAGCCCACCTTTTATTTAACTAATTCCAGTAAGAATTTATTCAATCACGGGAGCGATTAACTCACGTCTTTCACCGGAAATTACTTTCACCTTACCTTCCTCATCGATATCGACCATGGCCGTATCCCCATCAGAAACCCGTCCGGAGAGAATTTCTTCAGCCAGAACATCTTCCAACAGACGCATAATCGCACGACGTAAGGGACGAGCGCCGTAGGCCGGATTATAACCTTCCTCGATCAAGCGTTCTTTAAACTTATCAGTAACAGACAAAGTAATATTTTGTTCTGTCAGACGTTTAAACACATCCTTGAGCAGGATTTCGGCGATTTCCTTGACTTCTTCCTTATTGAGTTGACGGAAGACAATAATCTCATCGAGACGGTTGAGGAATTCAGGGCGGAAATATTGTTTTAATTCCTCATTAACCAGCGATCGAATGCGATTATACTGGGCCTCGGCTTGATTATCGGCAAACTCGAAACCTAAACCACCGCCACCCTTCTCGATGACTTTAGAACCGATGTTCGAGGTCATAATCAACAGGGTATTTTTAAAGTCCACCGTGCGACCTTTGGCATCGGTCAAACGTCCATCTTCAAGGATTTGCAGAAGCATATTGAAGACATCGGGGTGAGCTTTTTCGATTTCGTCGAATAGCACCACCGTATAAGGACGACGACGCACCGCTTCCGTTAATTGTCCCCCTTCGTTGTAACCAACATAACCCGGAGGTGAACCGATTAACTTAGAAACCGTGTGCCGTTCCATGTATTCCGACATATCGAGACGGATCATCGCATCTTCCGAACCGAAGAAATAAGCGGCCAGAGCTTTAGTTAACTCGGTTTTACCCACCCCCGTTGGACCGGAGAAGATAAAGGAAGCAATGGGACGGTTGGGATTTTTCAGACCGACGCGAGCGCGACGAATGGCACGAGACACCGCTTTAACCGCGTCCTCTTGACCGATGAGACGCTGATGCAGGGTATCTTCCATGTGCAGCAGTTTCTCGGATTCGGTTTCGGTCAGTTTGTTGACGGGAACCCCAGTCCAAGAAGCGACGATGTGAGCGATTTCCTCGGCATCCACAAAGGGTTCATCGTTGCCATCTTCGCCTTTTTTGGTAGAAGCGAGATTCCGGATCTGGGTTTTGATTTCCATTTCCCGATCGCGCAATTCCCCAGCTTTCTCGAAGTCTTGACCGCGCACCGCGTCATCTTTTTGTTTGAGAATTTGCCGCAGTTCCTTGTCTAATTCCTTGGCTGCCGGTGGCAATTGGGAATTAATCAAGCGCACTCTCGAACCAGCTTCATCGATTAAATCGATCGCTTTGTCCGGTAAGAAGCGATCGCTAATGTAGCGATCGGACAATTTCGCCGCCGCTTCTAGCGCTTCGTCTAAGATTTTTAGTTTATGGTGCTGTTCGTAGCGTTCCCGGAGACCGTAGAGAATTTCGATCGTTTCTTCTACGGAGGGTTCACCGACCATAACCGGTTGAAAACGTCTTTCTAGAGCCGCATCCCGTTCGATATGTTTGCGATACTCATCCAAGGTCGTCGCCCCGATACATTGTAGTTCTCCCCGGGCCAAAGCCGGTTTGAGAATATTGGCCGCATCGATCGCCCCTTCGGCTGCCCCAGCACCGATGAGAGTATGAACTTCATCGATAACAAGGACGACGTTACCCGCTTGGCGAATTTCGTCCATGATTTTTTTGAGGCGTTCCTCAAATTCGCCGCGATATTTGGTTCCCGCCACTAACAAGCCGATATCGAGGGTGACAACCCGTTTTTCTTCGAGAATGTCGGGAATATCCTTGTTAGCGATGCGTTGGGCCAATCCTTCTGCGATCGCTGTTTTACCTACCCCCGGTTCCCCGATTAGGACTGGGTTATTTTTGGTACGACGACCGAGAATTTGGATAACGCGCTCGATTTCCTTTTGTCGGCCGACCACGGGATCGAGTTTACCCTCGCTGGCCATTTGGGTGAGATTGGAACCGAATTCATCAAGAGTGGGGGTTTTAGTGCGACCTTGGGAAGATGAACCGGCGGCCACTTCGGCGGTTTCCCCTAACATTCTGATCACCTGGGTGCGAACTTTCGAGAGATCCACGCCGAGATTTTCCAGAACCCTAGCGGCCACACCTTCCCCTTCGCGAATTAGTCCTAAAAGGAGATGTTCTGTGCCAATATAGTTATGGCCCAGTTGACGGGCTTCTTCGAGGGAGAGTTCTAAAACTCGTTTGGCTCTGGGGGTGAAGGGAATTTCCACGGCTACGAATCCGGAACCGCGACCGATGATTTTCTCCACCTCCACGCGCGCATCTTTGAGATTGACACCCATGGACTTGAGGACTTTGGCGGCAACTCCCGTTCCCTCTCCAATTAGTCCTAGTAAAATCTGCTCTGTTCCCACGAAGTTATGGCCAAGGCGGCGGGCTTCTTCTTGGGCGAGCATGATTACTTTAATGGCTTTTTCCGTAAATCTTTCAAACATAGCCTATCCATCACCTACACAAGCGACCCTAGATATGCTGATTTTAGCACGGCTTTTTAGTTTAGCCCTCTTTCAGTGATCAGTTATTGGGGAGCGGCCTGGAAACCTGCCGATAAGTTGTTCACCCTTGCATAATCAATCCCCTAGGCTCGTGGTTGTACCCATCCCTCGATCGCTTGACTATTGATCGCCCATTTTCAGGTCAAAACTCGAAGTATAAGCAGATTAAATATTACTAGCTATTGACAAATGAGTATATATGTTGTAGGACGGGGTGACATACAGAAAGTTGACCCATATCGTTACTCTGGAGAGTGTTATGCAGAAAGTTGACCTATAATATATAGTTAGGTCGCTTAGTATTTGAGTCATCAATATGTATGCCTAAACTAACGCTTCAAGTCCGAACCCATGACAACTTGTTAGAACTACTCGCTCAATCTGAATCGGGAGCTTGTCTGTATGGATATCGCAGCTACACTAAATGAAATTACAACTTTAAGTGTTGAGGATAGAATCCTTCTGGTTCAAGCGATTTGGGACAGTATTGCAGTGGAACAGGTGTATCCTGATTTAACCGAGGCGCAAAAACACGAACTCGATCAGCGGATTGAGGGTCATAATAATGATCCCGATAACGTCCTCACCTGGGAAGAGATGAAAGCATCAGTCAGAAAGCAAGCATGAAGTATGTACTGGTATTTCGTCCAGAAGTCGGTGACGACCTCAGGGATGCCTATGATTGGTATGAGAGTCAACAAGCTGGTTTGGGTGATGAATTTATTGATTGTGTAGATGACTTACTCAATCAGATCGGCATGATGCCAGAGTCTTATGCAATCGTTTATCTGGACATTCGACGAGCAGTCATCAAACGATTCCCATATGCTGTCTACTATCGAGTGATTTCAAGTCGGGTCGTTGTGACCGCGATTTTTCATGGTCGGCGTGATCCAAAGTCATGGCGATTGCGAACCTAACAACCCCAATGCACCCGACCATTGAGGTTATTGGTTAGTGCGATGCCAAAGGCACTGCGTAGCAGAGCGCATCGCCTCGTAGGTTGGGTTGGGCAAAACAATACTGGGGCGAAAATAGCTCAATTGGAAGCTTAAAGTTCATTAATAATTATTGATTGTTGCTTATTTTATAGCTGCTGTGGTTGTGAGACTAAACCCATTCTTGCTCAAAAAGTAAAAAGGGAAATATATTCCCTTTTTCTGGCTTTTATGGACTCATATCCTAAACGATTTCGGGTTTAACACCTCTTTGGTCGAGAATTTTCTGTAATTCTGCTTCGTCGGTTTTGGTCAAAGAAGTGCGTAATACTTTACCTCCGTAGGGGGCCACTTCATCGAGGACCTTATCGGGGGTAACTTTTTGGACGAGAACAAAGAGAGCAGATGTACCGGGCTGCAGGGTTTCTCCCAATTCCCGCATAAAATTGTCATCCACACCGATATCACTTAAAGCACCTCCCAAAGCGCCACCAGCAGCACCGAGAACAACCCCCAAGAGAGGGGATAAAAAGAGTGTACCGATTAATAATCCCCAGAAACTGCCACTAGCGGCTCCCGCTGCCGTTAAATTGACCGCTTGCTTGAGTTTAATCTCGCCATCTTTGTTTTTAACCACTACGGCGGCATCTTCTAGCTCGATGAGATGTTCCCGTTGCAGTTTAGCCAAAGTTAAACGAACTTCTTCTGCTTTAAATTCGTCCTCATAGGCGATGACAAATAGATCAGCCATGGTTTTTCCTCGATTATTAGCAAATAAAACTTTTATACACTACTTTTGCCGGATCAAAAAGTTTGAGGTATCGGAGAATACCGAAAACCCATGGGGATTAGGTGTCATAGATACGAGCTTCAAAAGCATCGGGATTTTCTTGACAGTATTCCTCAAAATAAGTTTTTTCCGGTTTTTTAGCGCGTTGGTGTGCCAATTCTGCCTGTAATTCCTCAACAATATCCCAAGCTGCGGCACAATCGGGAGAATTTCCCCCTTTTTCAGCACATACTGCCCGGGCAATATCTCTAGCTTTGATAATCTCCGCTTCTAAATCAAGACTGCGGGGCTTTTCGACGGCGTTACCTTTATGGAGAATGTCACTAACAGAGATAACACCGAGCAAACCGCCTTTAATTACCGGTGCGAAACGAATACCGGTATTAGCAAATAAGCGGGCCACATATTCAACCCCGAGGTCGGGATTAATCACGATGCAGGGTTTGCTCATCACTTCATAGACGCGCACTTTTTGCGGATCTTGACCGAAAGCGACGACTTTATAGACAATATCGGTTTCGGTGATAATTCCGTAAGCATCTTCATCGTGACGACGATCAACAATGAGAGTTCTAATGTTCTTTTCTCTCATCAATTGTACCGCTTTGGCAACGGTTTCAGAACCTTTAATCTTGGCCACCTCCGTGGTCATAATTTCAGCTGCTTTCATAGTCATAGTTGGAGAAGTTAAGTTGTGCCTTTGTTATTTTAGGGTATAAACTGACCCGTAATACTGACGGCTGACGGCTAAAAAACCGCTCCCTGATTAACGCCATTCTACCAGTTGTCGTTCTTGGACGACCAAACCATATACTGTCTCGGTTTGACGGGCTAAATTCGCCCAATGAAAGCGTTTTTCTAGGTCTTGGTAGGCGTTATTAACTAATTTTTGAGCGTATTCGGGATTATTTAAAACCTCTAAAATGCCCCAAGCGAGGGAATCAGGATTATTGACGCGGGTGACAATTCCCGTTTGGCCATGACGGACAACTTCGGGAAAACCGCAGGTATCGGAAACTACCACGGGAACCCTAGCGGCGAAACTTTCCAGGGCGACAATGCCAAAAGGTTCGTAAAGACTGGGAAAAACGGCACAATCGGCCACAGTTTGGAAGCGATCGAGGTTTTCATCGGACATAAAGCCCGTAAAATAACAATGATGCCAGATACCGAGATGCCAGGCCTGTTGCTTGAGTTTGTCGGTATTGCCGCCACCGATAATGACAAATTTAGTTTGACCCTCGGTCTGGGCCAGGACTTTTGGGGCAGCGTTGAGTAACACCGAAACCCCCTTTTCAAAGGTCATACGCCCGACGTAATAGACGATTTTTTCGTGATCTTCGGCATATTGACGACGAAAAGCTCGGTAATCAAAGTTAGGGTCTCTTTGCTTTTTCTCGGCCCGAATACCGTTATAAACCACATCGATTTTATCCCAGGGTGCGCCCAAGGCCCGATGGACTTCATGACGCATATAGCCGGTACAGACGATAACGCGCCAAGCATTATAGACGAGGGTTCCCTCTTTGCTGCCGATATAGCGTTGGGTGTCGGTGTGCAGTCCGTTATAACGTCCGTATTCCGTGGCGTGAATAGTGGCAATCAGGGGTATTTTAAAGAGATGTTTCAGGGCGATGGCTGCATCCCCTACTAACCAATCGTGAGCATGAACAAGGTCAAATTTTCCGTATTCGGCGATTATTTTGCCGCCTTGTTGTCCCATGCTGTTATTCATGTTGACCACCCAATGGAAAAAGTCATTGCCGGGGGGTACGGGGACGCGGTGGATGTGAATACCTTCCACCAGTTCATAACTGGGGGCCTGACCGAATTCGATCGTGATTAAATGGACTTCATGACCGAGTTTGACGATTTCGGGATAGAGTTCAGCGACATGACGGGCGATACCGCCCACTAATCGCGGTGGAAATTCCCACGCCAACACTAAAATCCTCATTTTTCCCTAACCTCGACCTGATTTAAGCTTGTAGGTAATCTTGACATCCCCATGGTATCTATTTTGGCTCTGGTTTCTTCCTCTAATTGCCACTCTCCCTGCGCCAGTCTTGAGAGGATTTCTTGTCGCCACTTGTTTAATTGTTCCTGAAAAGCGGCCGTTTGTAGATCGTTGCGCCAGAAAATTAGGGCCGATTCGCCAGTTTGCGAATAATAATTTTTCCGCTCTCCAGCGACGCGGAAGCCAAAATGCTCGTAGAGTGCGATCGCTGACTGGTTCGACACCCTCACCTCTAGCGTAGCCCTTTCCAGTTGTCTTTGTACAGCCTTTTCAAGAAGTTTGTAGAGAAGCAGTTTTCCTAATCCTTGTCTTTGATAGTCGGGATAAATTGCCAGGAGGGTAATATGCGCTTCTTCGAGAATTGCCCAAAAACAAGCCAATCCGATTAGGGTTTCGTCCTTCTGGTCCAAGTTAAGAATTAATAATTCACTGTTGGGGCTGTTTAATTCCCGTTCATAACCGGATAGGGTCCAAATACCGCCGAGACTGCTGCGATCAAGAGACACCATGGCGGCAAGATGCTCTGATTTTGGGGTTTTAAGCTGTATTTTTGCCATTGATCGGGAATGGGAGAATTATGAATTATGAATTATGAATTATGAATTATGGTTCTTCGTTACTTGGTATGGTTCGATATGGGGGCATAAATCGACTAAATCCTTATCTGGCAAGAGATTTAATTGATTAGTTCGCTCCAGATCGCAAACAATTGACAAAAATTGCGGTAATGTCTGTTTCTATAAGGGTTTCATCCCTTATAACCCCCGTCCATTGCATAACACAAACCGAAGAACCTGAATTATCAAGTGGGGAGAAGGGGGAGGGTAGAAAAAGCTGACGGCTGACGGTTTCAAGATAACAAAGGCCGAATCTAAAACCTAATTGGTTAAGTTAAAAGCTTTGAGGTACTTAGTTTCTAACCTTCTTTTTAGGTAGGAGAATTGCCAGATTCTGTCTTTTGCCTCTTGACTGTTGGCTCTTGCCTTGAGAAGCTGATCACTGAAACATCACCCATCTTAATTTTTTTTGGCGGCCATCGTTAAGCGTTTTAATCTGGTTCTTAACATTTTGCCAGTATTCTCAAAATTGAATAGTATAGATTGGAATAACTCAATGTACGCAAACCTATGGATGGCAGCTTAATCCTGTTCAATATTCTCAATCCGCCGGTTTTGTTCTTTTTCTTAGGAATGCTGGCAGTATTTTTTAAATCCGACCTAGAGATTCCCCAACCACTGCCTAAACTCTTTTCTCTCTATCTTTTGATGGCGATTGGTTTCAAGGGAGGCTATGAACTAGCGGAAAGTGGCATCAATAACCAAATCGCTTTAACTTTGATTGCCTCTGTGGTTATGGCTTGCATCGTTCCCATTTACACTTTCTTTATCCTGAAAATTAAACTCGATAGTGCCAATGCAGCAGCGATTGCAGCCGCCTATGGTTCCATTAGTGCCGTTACTTTCATCACCGCCAGTTCTTTTTTAGAAAAACTGCATATTTCCTATGGCGGTCACATGGTAGCGGCCTTAGCTTTAATGGAATCGCCAGCGATTGTAGTGGGTTTAATCCTGGTGCGAGTCTTTAAAGAGAAAAATGGCGAAGAAGAAGCATTTTCTTGGTCAAAGGTTCTACATGAAGCCTTTTTAAATGGCTCGGTATTTCTCTTAGTCGGTAGTGTTATTATTGGTATGCTGACGGGGGAAAAAGGCTGGGAAAAATTAGAACCTTTCACCCAAGGGATTTTTTATGGTGCTTTAACTTTCTTTCTCCTTGATATGGGATTAGTGGCGGCGAAAAGAATTCGAGAATTAGGCAACACTGGTCCTTTTCTCATCGGTTTCTCGGTATTTATTCCCGTCATCAATGCTATGGTGGGCATCCTCATCGCTAAGGTTCTCGGATTTGAACAGGGCAATGCTTTATTATTCGCTGTTTTGTGTGCCAGTGCCTCTTATATTGCTGTTCCTGCGGCCATGAGAATGACTGTTCCCGAAGCGAATCCTAGTTTATACGTTTCTATGGCCTTGGCTTTAACTTTTCCTTTCAATATCATCATCGGTATTCCTCTGTACCTAGAGATGATCAAAATCATTGGCTGTGGAGTCTAAAAAGCCCAGCGGTTTTTAAATAATTCCTGTCAAAAGTTTTCTCTTTCACTTGTACCTTTTTTACTTAACTACCATGCTTGAATCCCCGCATCCTTCCCTACAAACTGTCAAAAAAGTGGACATAATTGTTAGTCATGCTTTTCTGGAAGAAACCTTAAGCGTTCTTGATGTTGTCGGAGTTTCCGGTTATACCGTCTTTGGCAATACTTCGGGAAAAGGCGATCGAGGTTTATCCTGTGATGACTTGGATTGTGATTACAGTGGTAACTACATTATGACCGTTTGTAATAGTGACGAACAACTCGGTCGTCTAATCGATAAAATTCAGCCTTTTTTAAAAAAAGCCGGCGGAATTTTTGTGGTGACTACGGCCCAATGGCTAAGTCATTAGACCTCTTGTAAAAATCAAAAATTGTTCCGGTTGATTAGGAGTCAGTAGTCAGGAGAAAGATAAGTAGCTGGTTATAATTAAATTAAAAATGGATTTTAGGTTCGATCCCCCCTGCCCCCCTTGATAAGGGGGGTGCCGATAGGCGGGGGGATCTCCCCTGCCCCCCTTGATAAGGGGGGTGCCGATAGGCGGGGGGATCCCCCCTGCCCCCCTTGATAAGGGGGGTGTCTGATAATTTTTAACGCCTACCTACTTATTTTCTGGTTTAGAATTTATCTGTATCTGGTCTGGGACCAACAGCGCCGGCGGGATTAACAAAAAGATTACCACCGGCTTCATTTTGGAAGATACAATCGATTTTCGGTTTGCCTTCCAAGGGGCCGGTATAACCAAAAGTATTCATCCGGTTTTTACAACTTTGTACCTGCTGTCCATCGACTAATTTTTGTTGTTCTAAAATTGACCAGTTATTGCGTCGCAAAACGCAACCGGGTTGCATAACCGGTTGGGTAACAAAAACATTAAAGGGGTTAAGGGTGACATAAACCCGCAAATCGGTGACAATGGCACTGGCCCCAAATTGCACGCATAATTCCGCATTGGGGGCGCTGCGATCGATTACTTCCCGGGAAGCGACGTTTTCGGGGCTAAAATTGGCAGTAGAACTGAATACCAGACCGAGACCCACTCCTAGTACAAAAATACCACCAATCAAGGCGATCATGGCATAGTTTAATTTTGCCAATAGGCCTCCGGGGGACGAAGCGCGGGAGTCATCGCCATAGGAGCGTTCATAATCACGATCACGCGATCGAGGAGGAGTATAACGAGGTCTTCTATTCATCGAAATTTCTGTTGTAGCTGCTATGGCGGTCAGTCGTTAGCTATTAGCTTATCACTGTTCTATCCTAGCAACCCGGGGGATAACCGACAGGATAGGTCTGGTATAGGGCTATATCGTTTTTTTTGGGTTAGTATGCTATGGTGGATCACTAAACAGAGTAAGTCAGCCTAATCCAAGTTTCTATGCTAGATATTAGCTAGACAAATTCGGAGCGGAGGAACCACATTTGGGGCGTATTTCTAGATTTTTTAGCCTAGAAAAGGATATCTCTCTATCCTAGCCCGTCAGCTAACTTCGTCGGCGTGGGGGGGAAGACTGAAACATCACTACATTCCTAGTAATGTCTTGATCGGTTCAGTTATGTCGCTGGTACTACTTGATAGTCATAACTTACAGGAGACATTGTTTATGGAGATTCTCATGTCAGATTACCGATCACAACAATTTTAAGATTTTCCGTAGATAACCATATTTTCTATGAGTTTGCTGTACATTTTTCGGGCAAACTTTTAGTCCTATTGAGAAACCAAGAGTAAAAACAGGATCAAAAATGCTGGAATCTTTACCAATGTGGATTGCTGCGATGACTTTTATTGCAGTCATTGTTGTTATTATGTTCGAGTGGCTTCATATTACCGTAGCGGCTTTACTGGGGGCTTTAATCTTAGTTTTTACCCATATCATGACTCTCCAGGAAGCGGTGGGTTATATCAGTCGCAGTTATGCCACTCTTGCCCTATTTTTTGGGGTAATGGTGTTAGTGAGAGCCTTTGAACCAACGAAAATTTTTGATTATTTAGCAGCACAAATGGTGCTTTTAGCAAAGGGACAGGGCAAATTATTACTAATAGGAATTGTCGCCATTACTACCCCAATCTGTGCGGTGTTACCCAACGCTACCACGGTGATGTTATTAGCCCCGCTAATTCCTCCCTTAGCTCAAGATATAGGCGTGGATTTTGTGCCGCTCTTAATCCTGATGGTTTTCGTGGCCAACAGTTCCGGGTTATTAACGATTGTTGGTGATCCCGCTACTTATATCGTCGGTGATTCTATTAATATCACCTTCATGGAATACCTACAGCGTTTGAGTTTAGGTGGTGCCTTGGCAGTGATTACCATTCTGGTTATGTTACCTTGGTTATTTCCCACGATCTGGCGGACAAAATTCGAGCATTTAGAAGACTTACCCCATCCGAAAATTAATCATCCTCGCGTCTTAGCGGTGGGGGGAATTATCGTCTTTTTGGTCTTATTTTTATTCGTCGTCGGTGAATCTTTTCCTGTACCCCTTGCTCCGGCGGCTGTTGCTTTGATGGGGGCAGCTTTAGCCCTACTTTTAGCCCAGCAATCGAAAATCGATACGGTGCATAATATTCTCCGAGATGTGGACTGGAGTACCCTATTATTTTTTATGTCAATTTTTGTCCTAATTGGCGGCTTAGAAAAAACTGGCGTAGTTAATAGTTTATCGGGACTTCTGGCGATAATTTTAGGCCAAAATATCTTTTTAGGTTCTCTAGTTTTGCTGTTTTTTGTCGGACTTGTTTCCAGTGTCGTTCCGAATATTCCCCTAGTGGTGGCCATGGTTCCACTACTGAAACAGTACCTGGTTAATGTTAATTTAGTCGGGACGGAGGTTCTTTCTCCCGATTATGCCGGTTCTTTTCCCCCGTCCGTTTTACCGCTTTTCTATGCGATGATGTATGGAGCCACCCTAGGGGGTAATGGTACTTTAGTGGGGGCTTCTTCTAATATTGTCGCCGCTGGCATCGCCGAACAACACGGGGGCAAAATTAGCTTTCATACCTTTCTACGCTACGGTTTACCAGTGATGTTTACTCAGTTAGTCGTCTCGGCAATGTATATGTTAATTTTCTTTGTCTAGTCTATCTCTGGGGGTATTAATGTTAAGTTCGCCTAAGATTGACAAGAACGTTAACATCGATTAACATTCTCCTATCGTGCTAGATAATCTGGATTGAGCGGCGATCGTGAACAAAAAAATCTCTGTTTTAGCACCAGATTTATCCGGTGGTGGTGGCACGCGAGTCTATTTGATTGCTCAAGTCTTGCAACAGCTAAACTGTCAGGTGACGATCTATGGCCCGATTTTTGGCTGGGAAATCTATCCAACCCCACCGCAGAATTTACCTGTGGTATCGGTCAAAGGCAATAATTATCCCCAGTTTTTTGGCCAGATCAAAACTTTACTCGATCGCCTCTCCGGAGAGATTATTTATGCGGTTAAACCCCGTCCCACCAGTTTCGGCATCGGTTTACTGAAACGTTTTTTTTCCCCACGTCCCCTAATTCTTGATATTGACGATTGGGAAATGAGTTGGTTTGGTGGCGATCGATGGTCCTATCGTCCTCATCCTCGACAATTAGCTAGGGATATCCTCAAAAAAAATGGTGCGCTTAGGGACCCGAATCACCCTCTCTATCTGCGTTGGCTGGAAAATTTAATTAACCGCGCCGATGCGGTGACGGTTAATAATCAATTTTTGCAAAAGCGTTATGGGGGGATTTATTTACCGAATGGCAAGGATACGCAACTTTTCGATCCCAATCTCTACGATCCCGTTGCTTGTCGTCAAAAATACGGTTTATCTGCCTATAAAGTCTTAATGTTCCCTGGTACAGCTAGACCCCACAAAGGTTTAGAAGATGTCTTAATCGCTTTAGATCAAATTGGTGATCCTGATTTTAAATTGGTGGTGGTGGGAGGTCGCCAAATCGGGGATGGTTATCTGGATAGTTTGCTAGAAAAAGGTCAACCTTGGTTAATTCATTTACCTGCTCAACCGCTCGAGCGAATGCCGGAAGTTGTGGCCGCTGCTCATGCTATTATCGTTCCCCAGAGGGATGAAGCCACGGCTAACGCCCAATTTCCAATTAAACTCACCGATGGTATGGCGATGGCTAAACCGATTATTTCCACTAAAGTGGCAGATATTCCCGAAATTTTAGCTGATATTGGCTATTTAGTCGAACCTCGATCGCCAGAGCAACTAGCTGTCATGATTAGCGAAGTTTTTAAAGATCTCGACTCGGCTAATGCACGAGGACTAAAAGCGAGAGAGCGCTGTATCGCCTCCTACAGTACCACCGCCATGGCGACAACTCTCTCTGGCATAATTACTTCTCTGGAAGGGAAATATTAGAGTCTAGCGAGTAGGATAATTGACCGTTGACTATTTACTTTATTACTTATAGCGATGAATCCTAAGCAAATTCTCCTTAAATATACGCTGAAACACTGGATATTAGTGGTTTCCAGTATTGTTATCGGCTTTGCCAGTACCATATTTAATGGGGTAGGAGCTATTTTAGTTATCCCCTTACTAATTTCTTTTATTAATCCCGAAAATGATATCTTAAAAACTGCCCCCCAAATTATCAAAAAGCTGCTCTCAGTTTTCGAGTTTTTCTCGGTCGATACTCGTTTTTTCTGGATGTTTGCGGCGATATTATTGATTTTAATTCTCAAGCACATTACCAATTTTGTCAGTAATTTTTTAGGAACTTACTTGTCTTTGATTATGGCAAAAGATATGCGAATTGATTCAGTTATTCTGCTGCTAGAAGTGGATATAGATTATTATGTAAAAAGTAAAATAGGAGATATTTTTAATCGTTTCATGTCGGAGATTAATCGGGCTGTAGCATCAATTAGAAATTACATAAACCTGATTAAGATTATCGCCACAGCTTTCATGTACTTGGCTATTTTATTATCAATTTCTTGGCAATTAACTATTCTTTCTAGTGTTTTGGGAGGCCTTTTAGGTCTGCTTAATCAATACTTTGTCAAGAGAGCAAAAAAGTTTGGAGAGATTATCACCGTAACGGCTAAACAGCAAACTAATAAACTGTTGGAACTATTAACGGGAATTCGTCTAATTAAAGCGGTAGGCAATGAAAGATACGAATTAGAATCTATTGTGGAAGATATAGAAGCCCGGGAGAAAGCGGGTTTAGATGCCCAGACTAATAATGCTGTAATCGCTCCGCTCAATGAGATCGGTGGGGTAATTATTATTGCTTTAATTATCATTGCTGGTCGTTATCTTTTTAATGAACAACTGCAAGCTTTAGCGACGATTTTATTGACCTATCTCTATGTACTTTTCCGGGCCCTGCCGATAGTTGGTCAGATTAACAGTGCTAGGAGTAGTCTATTGGGTGATGTTTCCGCAGTAGAGGTGGTAGCGGATTTTCTCATTCGAGATAATAAACCATTTATGAGCAATGGCTCTATTCCCTATCAAAGATTAGAGACAGGTATTCATTTTGATAACGTCCAATTTTCCTATCCCGGTCATCAAGAATTAGTTCTCAAGGGCATCGATCTTTGGATTCCAAAAGGAAAAATGATCGCTCTTGTTGGTGCTTCGGGGGCGGGAAAATCGACAATTGCTGATTTATTACCACGCTTTTATGATCCTACAGCCGGGAGGATTCTTTTTGACGGTCAAGATTTACGCGATTATGAGGTCAAATCTCTGAGAAAAGCCATGGGAATAGTCAGTCAAGATACTTTTCTCTTTAATAATTCTCTCCGTTTTAATATTGCCTACGGATTAACCGATGTTAGTGATGCAGAAATTGTAGCAGCGACAAAAAGGGCGAATGCCTACGAGTTTATCTCCAAACTGCCGGAAGGACTGGATACGGAAATTGGCGATCGGGGAGTGAGACTTTCGGGAGGACAAAAACAAAGATTAGCGATCGCTCGTGCCTTACTGCGAGATCCGGATATTCTCATTCTTGATGAAGCTACCAGTGCTTTGGATACAATTTCTGAGCGTTTAGTACAGGAAGCGATCGATGAACTCTGTCGCGAGCGTACTACTCTTGTGATCGCTCACCGTCTTTCCACTGTTCAAAAAGCCTATCAAATTGTGGTGCTGGACAAAGGAAAAGTGGCAGAAATCGGCAATCACGAGGAATTATTAGCTCAAGGCGGTCATTATGCCCGTTTACACGCTCTGCAATTTAGTGATAGCAAAGAGGCCGACTCTAAGAATAGGGAAGATGAGCAAAAAAGAAAAGCTTATTTATCCTACGAAGCGAGAAGCAGTCTTAATAGTCTTTTAGGTTCTCTGCGTCTGGTATCTGAAGATTTAATCGATGATTCTCAGGAGAAACAGGAAATTTTAGAAGAATCCTGTAGTTCAGCTATGCGACTTCTCCACATTATCGAAGACTACGAGTATTCCTAGACTCGATAGAGCTGCTGCAAAAATCAAAAATTGTCGTAGTTAGTGAGGAGTCAGTCTCGATGAAAAAATTTTCACCACCAGAGATGAAAGAGGTGTCCTTCCCTACACCCTATACCCCACACCCTACACCCTCTTTCAAGACAGGAAATTTGCAGGAGAGGATATCTCTAGAAAAAAACTCTTAAGTTATACTAAAATATTTAGTACATATAGGCATCTTCCCAGACGGTGAAAAGGAATTATTTACCCTTGAAAACCACAGTTAAAGTCAGCACACAACCCCAATTACCCCTACATCTAGTTATCACCCATCCCCAGTATCGTTTTGTCGATTTATTTGCGGGAATCGGTGGGTTTAGAATCGCTTTGGAGAAATTGGGAGGACGTTGTTTAGGTTATTCAGAAATTGATAAACAGGCCATCCAAGTTTATCAACAGAATTTTATTAGCTATCTCAACAGCGATGAAATTGCTTTCGGAGATGTGAGTAAAATCAGCAATTTACCCGATAATCTCGATCTTATTGTCGGCGGCGTTCCCTGTCAACCTTGGTCGGTGGCGGGATGTTTACGGGGATTTGAAGATCCCCGGGGAAAACTCTGGTTTGATGTGATTAAATTAGTCCAGAAAAGTCAACCCAAAAGCTTTATTTTCGAGAATGTCAGTGGTTTAGCTAGTCCTCGCAATCGGGAGAATTTAGAGTTAATTATCGATGAATTAACTAGCTGTGGTTATCAAGTTTACTGGCAGTTATTAAATGCCTACGATTTTGGTTTACCCCAGAATCGCGAGAGAGTTTTTATCGTAGGAATTAGAAAAAATATAGATAACTATGAGCGGTTTAAATTTCCTTTACCTTTGGGTATCCATCCGAAGGTTTTGGATATTTTAGAAGACATCAAGAATATTCAACCAGTTAAGAAAGTCAAGTTATCTGCGGATACTTTATTTAATGGTTTTGTTCCCCCATCAAGAACTCGTTTCCAAAAAGAAGATGAATTAAATGACTTCTTTATTTTTTCTGATTTAAGAAATGGCCACACAACTATTCATTCTTGGGATATTATCAAAACTACGGAACGACAAAAAAGTATCTGTTTAGCTTTGCTGAAATTAAGACGCAGTAAAAAGTATGGCGAAAAAGATGGTCATCCCGTGGCTTTTTCTACTTTTTTGGAAATTATACCCGACCTAAAAATCGAGGAACTAAATCAGTTAGTTTCTCTCGGTATTTGTTGGCAAACGACCGCAGGTAAGTATGAATTTATTAACTCGAAAAATATGACGGGAATTAACGGCATTTATCGGATTATTTTACCGACGGCCGATATTATTCCTACCCTAACCGCTACGGGTGCTAAAGATTATATTGCTACTATTTCAATTACCGCTACTCATCCCCAAGAATACAAACAATTGTTTTTAAAGAAAATCTATAAACCCAAAAAGTTTCGAGAAATTACTCCCCAAGATGCGCGTAAATTACAAGGATTCCCCGATAATTTTATCTATCATCCACAGTCAGCTATCGCTAAAAAACAATTCGGAAATTCTGTTCCTATCACTGTAGTGGAAGCAGTGGCTAGAAATTTACTAGAAATAATTCGTCCCGATTATTAGACTGCGGGATACTGACTCATATTAAAATATTTAAAGGCTTAAAAATCAAATCTTCTTTGGGAATGGGTTGATGATCAGCTATCAAACTTTCGAGGTACAATTCCATAGCTTCTGTAATATTGACAATCGTTTCTTCAAAAGTGTCTCCTTGAGAATGACAACCTTTAAGCGCAGGACAAAAAGCGTGATAACCACCGTCTGACTCTTTTTCTAGAATAACGGTGTAGTTATAAATTTGTTTGGTATTATCACTCATAACACTATCAGTTGTGGATTTTAAACTATCCTAGTTACACTTAAGAAATGCTGGATAAAACACAAAAATTTTACCTGTCAACCCCTCCACCCCAATTATGTCAAAATTATTTGACCAATAGTTGACATTCGATACATTGTTTAACAATATTTACAATACTTTGTAATTTTGTTGACAAATATAAATTTTCCCAACAAATCTTATAGGATTGATCTTGAAGCCCTCAGCTTAATTGAAAAATAAAGAACTAAAAGTGGATGTTCTGATATCTGAAAAATTCTCTAGGTGCTGAACGCTAATAGCTAGTAAAAATCTAACTACTTTAAATTGAAAAAATGATCATGTTTAAACGATACGAAGCTGATGAGCAAGTTATATTTCATGGTGATTCTTTGCCGATTTTATCCAGTGAGATTGATTCTAATTCTGTAGATCTAATTTTTCTCGATCCTCCCTATAATATAGGTAAGCACTTTGCCGATTTTTACGACAAATGGGAATCGGAAAATGATTATATAAATTGGGCAAATCAAATTCTTGATCATTGCCTTCGCATCTTGAAACCCCAGGGAACATTATATGTTATGGCCAGCACTCAAGCAATGCCTTACTTTGATCTTTACTTAAGACAAAAAATGACGATTCTTAGTCGTATTATCTGGCATTATGATAGTTCAGGAGTACAAGCAACAAAATACTTTGGTTCGATGTATGAACCAATACTTCACTGTGTGAAAGATAAAAATAATTACACTTTTAATTCAAAGGATATTAAGATAGAAGCAAAAACTGGAGCAAAACGAAAACTAATTGATTATAGAAAAGCGATTCCGAGTCAATACAATACAGAGAAAGTACCAGGCAATGTCTGGTATTTCCCTAGGGTAAGATATCGCATGGATGAATACGAAAATCATCCCTCACAAAAACCTGAATCATTGCTAGAAAGAATTATTTTGGCCAGCACTGACAAGAGTGGAATTGTGCTTGATCCCTTTGCAGGAACTTTTACAGCTGCAGCTGTAGCTAAACGTTTGGGAAGAATTTCTATTAGTATAGAATTACAAGAGGAGTATTTAAAAATTGGTCTTCGACGGATTCTCGGATGGCAAGAATACAAGGGAGAAAAGTTACTCCCTCCTCAAAAAAGCTATAGTAGAAAAAGCGAAAATAAACAAGAATATAACTTTGTACAGGAGAGTCTTTTCGATGTCGATAGTAAAGCATGAATTCACCAATATAATTATTAAAATTATCGATAATTACTTTCCCAATCAGGGAAATAGCATTTTAAATGCTAGTGAGTTATTGCAATATTTGAACATTAAAACTAGAGCCGCTAATCGAGGTTCTAAATCCCGAGCAGGATTGGCTAATCATTATGCCATTTATGTTTTAGTGGAAGACTATATTAATAATGAGTTTCATCTTAAGGATGGATACGACGAGTATCAAGGCGCTCAGTATATGACACTTTTTCGCAGGCAAAGGGAGCTTCCTTTTGGCAATAAATTACAAAATCATGCTCTCAATCATCGATTAAATCAGGAATTTAAAAAGTATTTTCCTACTTTATCTTATCTACCTATAATTAGAGATGTTAAAACCAATAGATACTGGATTAATGAGAATCTAATTAAGGTTTCTCTAGACGGTAATCAAGTTAATATTGCGCCAGTGATTATAGATATAATTGATGCCTATGTGCAAACAAGACAAAAAGCATTTAATCAATTTATCAGCTATTGTCAACAGATGATTGATATTCAACAGCAAGATCCCCAGAGAGCCATTGAATTTATTCGGAGTTTACTCAGACCAAACATTGATGCTAGAGTTTTTGAGATTGTCAGTTATGCAATTCTTAAAGAGTATTATGGGGAACAGAAAATATATTGGGGATGGTCGCCTGATCGCTTAAACTCTGAATACTTACTTTTATATAAAACTGGTCGAACAAATGCCAATGACGGGGGGATAGATTTTGTCATGAAACCCCTAGGTCGATTTTTTCAAGTTACGGAAACGATAGCTGCTGATAAATATTTTTTAGATATTGATAAAGTGCAAAAATATCCCATTACTTTTGTGGTTAAAACTGAGCAGACTTGCGAGGAAATTTTAGAAAAAGTTGCGGAGCAAGCTAAGATAAGATACAAGATCAGGGCAATTGTCGAAAGATATCTAGAATCTGTAGAGGAAGTGATCAATATTCCCGAATTAATCAACCGTTGTGAGCGGGTTTTAGCTCAAGGTAAAGGAGGAGCGGTAATTGCAGAAATGGTTTTACAGAGCCGGATTGAGTTTAACCTAGAATCAGAGCCATAAAGATATCTAACTCCCCACTTAAACTAGAATAGAAAGATAGGAAAGCGATCGAACTTAGAATGACGACCGAAATTGAAAAAGAACTAGAAACCAGCGAAGCTGTCTTGGAAAAACGGCGAAATTTTGCCATTATCTCCCACCCTGACGCGGGAAAGACCACCCTGACCGAAAAACTGTTACTATACGGGGGTGCAATCCATCAAGCGGGTGCAGTCAAAGCAAGACGCGACCAACGCAAGGCCACCTCCGACTGGATGGAAATGGAAAAACAACGGGGAATTTCGATTACTTCCACGGTTTTACAGTTCGATTATCGTGATTTTCAGATTAATCTCCTCGATACTCCCGGCCACCAAGATTTTAGCGAAGATACCTATCGTACCCTAGCCGCTGCCGATAATGCAGTGATGTTAATCGACGCGGCCAAAGGTTTGGAACCCCAAACGAGAAAACTCTTTGAAGTGTGCAAACTGCGGCAGTTGCCTATCTTTACCTTTGTTAACAAAATGGATCGGCCTGGCCGCGAACCGCTGGATTTATTGGACGAAATCGAGCGAGAATTAGGATTACAAACCTATCCCGTCAATTGGCCGATCGGAATTGGCGATCGCTTTCGGGGAGTTTTCGATCGGGCCACCCAGACCATACACCTGTTTGAACGTCGCTCCCACGGCTCTCAGGAGGCGCAGGAAACCGTGATCGAGCTTGGCGACCCCAAAATTGAGGATCATCTCGAAAAAGACCTGTATTACCAGTTAAAAGAGGATATAGAACTACTCTCGGAATTGGGTGCGGAATTGGATTTGCCAGCAGTCCACGCAGGAGAAATGACCCCGATCTTTTTTGGTAGCGCCATGACCAATTTTGGGGTGAAATTATTCCTAGAATCCTTCCTCGACTATGGATTGCCACCCAGAGGACGCAATTCCTCCCTCGGTGTCCTTGATCCCACCTATCCCGATTTCACCGGTTTTGTCTTCAAACTGCAAGCAAACATGGATCCCAAACATCGGGACCGGGTAGCCTTTGTGCGGGTATGTACGGGGAAATTCGAGAAGGATATGGTAGTAAACCACGCTAGAACAGGTAAAACTATCCGTTTATCCCGTCCTCAGAAACTTTTTGCCCAAGATCGAGCAGTTATTGAAGAAGCTTATCCCGGAGATGTGATCGGATTGAATAACCCCGGGGTCTTTGCGATCGGTGATACGATTTATATGGGTAAAAAGCTCGAATACGAAGGGATTCCCTGTTTTTCCCCGGAATTATTCGCCTATCTCAGAAATCCTAACCCTTCCAAGTTCAAACAGTTTCAAAAAGGAGTCTCGGAATTACAGGAAGAAGGGGCCGTACAGATATTATCCTCGATCGATGAATTTAAACGCGACCCGATTTTAGCCGCCGTCGGTCAATTACAGTTTGAAGTGGTGCAATTCCGTCTTTTAAGCGAGTACGGAGTCGAAACTACCCTCGAACCCCTAGCCTATAGTTTAGCCCGTTGGGTCGCCGGGGGTTGGGCCGCTTTAGAAAAAGCAGGTAAACTCTTTAATACTCTAACTGTCAAAGATTACTGGGGTCGTCCCGTCTTATTATTCAAAAATGAGTGGAATTTACAGCAAGTCAAAGAAGATCATCCCTCTTTGCAATTAAACTCGATCGCACCGGTAGGATCGGGAGTAGAACCGCAATCCTAACCATTAATCCCCCAAGACAATTGCCGAACTGGTCAGGACAAGATAGCGACCCCCAGACAACTACTCTAAAGTAGAAGTGGTCAGAAAGTCTCGATCTTTCCTAACACTTCGGATGTCTCAAAGCACTATCGTTGACGATTCCCTCACCATTAGAAAAATTCCTGCTGTCAATTCCCGAATTAATCCCTGTTTAATTCGCTTTTGTTATTTTCTGGGAAATTATCTAGTTTTACCAGCTTTTTTCAGCAAAATAACGGTTACGGGCCAGGAAAATATTCCCCTAACGGGAGGTGTCATCTTGGCACCTACCCATCGTTCCCGTTGGGATGCGCTGATTTTACCCTACGCAGTGGGACGTTTAGTTACTAGACGCGATTTGCGCTTTATGGTTTCCGCTAACGAGATGAAAGGGGTGCAAGGTTGGTTTATCCGACGTTTGGGGGGTTTTCCCGTCAACACCGATCACCCCGGTATGGGTAGTCTGGTCCATAGCGTCGAACTTTTGGCCGCGGGGGAAATGGTGGCGATTTTTCCGGAAGGGGGTATCTGTCGCGATCGAGTGGTTCATCCTCTTAAACCGGGGGTAGCGCGGATCGCATTGGAAGTTAAGACTATCAAACCCGATGCCGATATCAAGATTTTGCCGGTAAGCATTAGTTATAATCAGCCTTACCCCGGATGGGGAAGCGAAGCGACAGTAAATATCGGTCAAGGGATTAATGTGCTTGATTATCAACAAAATTCGCTAAAACGGGAAACTGTCCGCTTAACCAAAACCTTGAGCGATCGCTTAAAACTTCTCCACGAGGATCAATCCCCTTAATCAGCTGTTGACTATCTACCCCATGAGTGGGATTTCGGGGACGGATTAAAATGATTGTTTTAACTATTTTTCAGCAAAAAAGTGGCTTTTCTGGTTTAAATAAATAATATCTTGGTTTTTGCTGCTTCTGGCTCCTGAATACTGCCTCGGAAACCCCTCAGATCGGTGAAGATGTCCGATTGTTGCAGGGGGTCTAATGATAGAATGGGCATCAGCGAAAGTAGTTTGTGAGCGAAGTGATCCGATGCAGTTCCAAATCCAGCCAGACAGTGAAATACCCGCCTCTAAGCAATTATTTGACCAAATTCGCTTCGCTATTGCCTCTCGTCAGTATCCACCGGGCCATCGTTTACCTAGTACCCGTCAACTAGCTATGATCACGGGATTACACCGTAATACGATAAGTAAAATTTATCAACAACTGGAAGACGATGGGTTAGTGGAATCCATAGCAGGTTCGGGGATTTATGTCAAGGCTCGCGGGCATGAAAACGATAATTTATCGGGTTCACCCCTATTGGAACAAAATCCAGAAATAGGCCGACTAATTCGCCAGAGTTTGGCTGGTTTTCTCGCTCAAGGTTTAACTTTAGAGCAAATTCGCGAGTTATTACTGGCGGAAATTGATTGGCGATCGCAGTGTAGTTCTCAAGTTCTTGTCACCATTCCCCGTCACGATTTGGGTGCAGGGGAGCTAATGTTGAGAGAATTAGAGCAATCCCTCAAAATTCCCGTCCAATTAGTGGCAATGGAGGATTTAGCCCAAGTTTTAGCCAATACTAAATCTGCCACTGTTGTCACCAGTCGCTATTTTATCAGTGTAGCGGAGGAAATTGCCGCTCCTTTTCAATTACGAGTCATTCCCATCGATATCTATGATTACAGCAAGGAATTGGCATTAATCAAAAAATTACCCACCGATAGCCGCTTGGGGATTGTCAGTATTAGCACCGGTATTATTAAGGTGGCCGAAGTTTTAATTCATAGTTTACGGGGCGATGATTTATTAGTTATGTCTGCCCAAATTCATGAAACGGATAAGTTAAAAGTTTTAGCTCGAACTTCCCAGACAATTATCAGTGATCAAGCGAGTTATACTTTAATTAAAAATATGATTAATGAAGTGCGATCGGATTTAATTCGTCTGCCAGAAATTATCTGTAGTGATAATTATATTGGGGATAAATCAATTCAATTGCTCAGACGAGAATTAGGATTAGGTGGTTAAGTGATAGACCCGTGTTGTCAATAGGGTCTATCTTATGAGAGTGGGAAACACCATAATAGTATTTATAGACCAAGTTAGTCAGTTTTCGAGCAAGTTGCTTAATTTATATTCAACACAAATAGAACTGCCGATTTCTTCTATCACTAAATAGGGAACTTTAAGAGAATTAACTCGCATTCCAATTCTATACCTAGCATCAGGATAATAATTAGGAACTTCAATTACTTGTTCTTTCATATACCGTCTTCCTTGAGAGCCTTTCATCCACCAAATTTGTACGGGAAAAATCTGCTGATTGGCAATTAAATGACTTTCTTCAAAGATTGGTTCATCTAATCGTCTTAGAGGAGTTTCAGAATGAATTAAGGTAAGTGGTATTTTTTTTGCTATTGTTTTTATATCAATCAATCCTTCAGTTACAAATTCATCAATAAAAACACCTAGACTATAACCAAAGTTATCAGATCTATTGTTTATGTCAATGTTATTTTTATTTGAAATTAAAGAATTTCTCTCAATAATCTCAGCGAATGATTCCTCAGAACTTAATGATCTTTTAGTTCCACAACGGGAACAAAAATTATCTTCTAAACTTAAAGACTTTCCACAGTTTTGACAAGTGATTGTCGTAGGAATTGTCTCAAATGTTGGATTGTTATAACCCAATCTTTTAATTTGTTTAAAACGATTTTGATTCGGTGTCAAAGAATTAGATGATATCATTGGACTTATCTTATTATTGACATCTTTTTTCATATCTAATTGATTCAATCTAAAATCTGATGATTGATTGAAACCTTTCTGCTCATTTTGTAATTCTTCAATCCCTTCTATTAACAAATCCTCACTAATCTCCAAATCTCTTTCTATTATTTCTGCTGTTTCCTTATCAAGGGTTCGGAATAAAGTTAAAGCTTTCTGTAGGTATTCAAGAGCTAGTGTATAATTCTCTTGTTCATCATACACAGAATACACATACGCAATTCTAACTAAAGCAACCATTCTCAAGCAGTTATTGTCAATTTTCTCACCAATTTCTAGAGATTGTTGCAAATAAGAAATTGCATTGCTGATATTTCTCTCATCATATTCAAGTTTGGCTAAACTAGATAGTGCCTAAAATATTTCAATTTGTGTTTCTATATTTTCTGTGTTTTCAGAAAGTTCTTTTGCCTTTTCAATACATTTCGTAACTAAATTCTTTTCACCAGCTTTGAGATAAATATTGCCAGTCGTCAATAAAATATTTAATTTTAAGTCATTATCTAATTTTAAGTTATTGTCTTCAATATATTCATATATGTTAAGAATTTGTTCTGCATAAAATATTGCTTTGTTTAAAGTCTCATCGTTAAGTTCAAGCTCTCCTAAAGCAGATAAGACTTGAAGTTGTGATTCTATATCCATTATTTCTTCAAACATAGCTAATGCTTGCTCTAGACAGTTCACAGCACTATTAATTTCTTCTTTTTCTATATATATAAATCCAATAAATATTAAAAATTTATGTTTATAGATATTAAAGACATTTCTTCCCTTAGCTCCCATTGACTCACACAAAGCTAACCCTTTTTGAAAAATAATTAGCGCATCATTCCACTTTTCCTTTTGTGCTTTAATTAATCCAAATAGGTATAATCCTTGAATTTGTAATATTGTATTGCCTGTTAGTTTTGCTAATTTCAATGCTTCTAGCAAGGTATTTTCTGCCATTGCATATTGTTCTTGAGCTATATAAATCGAGGATAACATCACCAAAAGGAAAGGTTGAATAAGATTATTACCTTCTTTTTGGGCTAAGTCTAGAGCTTGCTGTAAAAAAGTCAGTCCTTGTTCCATATTGCCTTGACTGACAGCGACGATTCCCGATGCAAATAAAAATTGAAGTTTATTAACATTTTCTCCGATTTTTTGAACCAGATTAATCGCTTCCTGATAAACACTTGTAGATTCTTTTACCTGTTCTAACAGTAAATGTAAACCACCAACAAATAATAAAGTAGAAGCCAGTTCTTGTAATTTCCCTAAACTTCTAAATTGATCAATCGCTTGTTGATAGCAAGAAAAAGCTTCATCTATTAATCCCTGTCCTGTTTTAACGATTGCCCAATAATTAAATATTTGAGCAATTCCCATATCATTTTCTAATCTTTGATGAATATCTAGTGCTTGTTGGATATAGCTTTCTGCTTTTTCAAAATCTTGTTCTGTACCTTTCAACACAGCTAAAGCACCTAAGGCTTCTGCTTTGCCTTTTGTGTTGCTCATTTTTTCAACTTCTTGACATAAATAATTTGTCGCAGATAGATTTCCTTCCATGCTGAGTAACGAAGCCAAAAAAGCAATAATTAAAGCCTTTTTTTCTTCATCCTCACGGGGGCAGAGTTTAAACGCTTCCTGTATATAAGTTTTGGCAGTTTTCATCCCCCCTAGAAACTGTTCTGCATAAGCGAGATTGTATAAGATACGATAATCTTGAGATAAAGTTAACACCTCTTGGCAAAGGGTTTTAATCTCTGTATGACGTCCTTTAAGAAGCCATTGATTGGTTAAAGTAACAGCTACTTCAACCGCTATTTCTATGTCCTTGGCTAAACGCGCTAATCGATAAATTTCCTTTTGTTCTGGTTCTGTTAAGATATCACTTGACGGCCACCAACTTTGATAAAGCGCACGGGCTGCGGTCTGATAAATCCCTTCATTATCGGCAGGAAAATCGAGAAAAGTTTCTAAAATACGGGGAACTCTCAGGTAATCTTTCTCTGGCGTTACTTCTAATAATCCTAAATCCGAAGCACGGCGAATATGTTTACCCGCGTTCGGAATAACTTGGCAAACCCTCGCAAAAGCAGGACGAGGAACAGGAAGACGAAAAACCAATGCTAAAGATAATAATCTCCTTAAATCCTGAGATTGTTGTTCGAGAAGTAACTTAGCGAGAATATTTTCCCGAAATTCCCTTACTTTATCTTCAATTTGTTGCTGAAGACGTTGGCGTAATTCGTCAGGTTGTTCTAAAGTTTGTGCAGTGATTTTCTGGCGAAATTGTCCCGTTTTATCAGCTATTTCTTGAAAAAGCGGTTGATGGTTCACCAATCTAGAAATTAAGACCTTTCCTAACCACTCCAATAAACGAGGATTTCCATCAGCTAAATTAATCGCTTGTTGCTGTAAATCAACTGAAATATCAGATTTATTATTAAAAGCATCTAAACGGTCGAGTTTTTTGCGTAAATCTTCCCCTTCAAAGGCGGTCAACTGTTCCCTTTTCAGCAGATTATTTAATCTCTCATCGGCTAAGGTAAAGTTATAGCGACAAGTAATAATCACTCGATGATTCAGCCCATTTGTTCTAATAACTCCCAATAAGGGAATTAAGGTTCTCACTGCGTCCGACTTAAGGATATATTCGCCATTCGCATTGGGTTCTAAATTGACTTCAAAATCATCTAAAACAAATATAAAAGACTGTCCTGGTGATTCTAAACCAAATTTAAAAAAATTGGTCAATTTTTTACCAAAAGGCAAATCCCCCTTCAAAATATCTAAACCCGCATTACTGGCGATATCTTGTAACGAGCGAATAAGTTTATCGGGATCAATCTGGCGATGGTTAAAAACAATATCATAGTATTTCTCACGCTCTTCAGGCTGATGGTGGCTAAAAATCCCATAAGCTGTTAAACGCTCTAGTAATCGTTGCGCTAACGTCGTTTTTCCCACACCGCCCATGCCATGAATTAAGATCCCTGGCGGATTGCGTAAATATTTCAGACAACGTTGCAGCGAACGCCGTCGTCCCACAAAGTTTTCCCTTGTTACCACTCTGGGACTATTGGGATGATTGGGATCAAGAAATAAGTCTTCAATTTTAAGGGTTTGAGTTGTTTGAAAGGTTAAACTGTCTTGAGTAACTACCATCTCATTTGGACAGTCCCCACGAATATATAAACGGAAAAAATGCCAATCAGGGATGCTATCTTCTCGCAGTTTCCGATAAGTGCTATGAATCGCTTGAGTCAGATCATATCCTGCCGCTAACTCAGAGTATAAGGTTGAGGCAGCTTTGGTAGCACTAATGTCTGCAACGGGATACCCCCAACCGATAACGGATCTAATTCCCTGGTTAATTAATTCCTGCGCCATTGAGGGAAATGTGCCTTCGTTACCATTTTGCGCTGTGCGACAGCCTGAAAGAAAAACTAATTGGGGAAAACGAGGATATAATGCCTTAGCAATCTCTTGAGCGGTGACATTACGCCGTGTACCGTCCGGATTTTCCGTTACAAAATAGGGAAAAGGGTGATTTTTGTCGGTTTGGTTTATGGAAGCATGACCCGTAAGATGAAAAATATCAAAATAATCTTGCTGATAGCGTCTCCACAGTTGATTTAACTCATCTAAACAGCCACTTTCCTCAACCTGTAAATAAAGGGGAATTTCCTGCGTTGTCTCTAAAATCTGCGCTTCTTCCCGCTCAAATTGTAAAATTGGCTCAATGGGGGGTTCAGGGGAGGTCGCCATAAAGAGAATCCGTAAAGCTCTATTTTGTGGCTCACGAGGTTTTACCTTACTTTTTGTCCAACGCAGAGGAACAACAGAAGGGGCAAGTCTGTCCACGAGAAAGTAAGAACCGTCATGAAGAACTTCCCAGGGTAAATGAGACAGTCTAATCCCTGTTTCATCTCCATTTCCCGTGTCAATGGCTAAAATTAAACCGTCTTCTTGACAGCTTTCCATGGCTCTTGTTAAATACCTCCCAGGACTGTCTAAAAAGATAAAGAGTTGTTGACCAATATTGACTAGGTCGGGAAAAGATGACACATAAAAATCACGCTCACTTTGGGCAATGAGGGATTGAATACTGGAAATATCAACGATTTGCGGCTCATAACTCCCTTCATTTACCTCAACGTGATGATAGCGTAGCTCTATGCGCTGTTTATCTATCGGTCTTAGCTCTATGTATAAGGATTGCATTTATTTTTGGGCAATATTCTCTAAAATTTGATTAATTTGCTCAATAGAAGCATTTTCTAGTAGTAATCGTTGACCATCGCAAACAATAAGCACTTTATCTATTGCCTTAGCTTTTTTTTCTTTGGTATATTCTTGATACCATTGACGAATCTGTTCAGCGATCGCTAGTGTTCCCCCGACTATCCCTATAATACTAGCAATTACTGCTATTGTCCCTTCTTTTTTGTTTGTTTCATCAGTTTTCCAGTTTCCTTGAATGCCCTTAATCGCTACTAACTCTGTAGCGGCTAACTTGGCATCTTGACCTTCGATAACAAATTGAATGACTGTCATTTTTACCTCTAACTCGATCTTGGCTTTACTTAGCCCGACATTTTAGTTAAGTTATTTTTAGCACAAAAATTCTGATAGTCAGTCTTCCGTAAAATTTTTTTAACTCGATGAATAAACGGCTCTTCGGTTTGTCTTATGCAACGGACAGGGTTATAAGGGATGAAACCCTTATAGAAACAGACATTACTGCGATTTTTGTCAATTGTTTGCGATCTGGAGCGAACTAATCAATTAAATCTCTTACCAGATCAGGATTTAGTCGATTTATGTCTCCATATAGAATCATACCAAGTAACGAAAAACCAAATAAACTATCATCTGTAACCCAGAAAACGGGTTTCTTCGAGAAACCCGTTTTCTAATGTCCCCTGTTCCCCCCTATAAAATTATGTCTATCTCTAGCTCAACCTCAAATGTCAATGAACCTCTCAATCCCCCATCCCCCAGAGGACTGATTTGATGATGACGAACTGGAAAACGATCCTGAGTTTCAGGCGTGGTTAGCGATTGCCGACGCAACGGAGGAGGACAGCATCAGACAAGCATCCTCTTCTGTTTGGGTTCCCTGGAACGCAGCGGCTCAAAAGCGAGCCAATAAACTGTCTCCGTCTCTGTCATCGCAGGTGTGATAAAAGTGAAATTAAGTCCGATAATATTATGAGTATCGGTCGTCCCTGCCATGGCGTAAACTTGTCCATCGATATATTCATGTTTAATGGGACTTTTTTCTTCAAACTGAAGATATTCTTCTGGGGTGAGATTATTATAGTTAGATAAAGCAATCATGGTTTTTAAGGAATTTGGGGAGTATCATTAACCGTTTCTAGGGTGACATCCTCGTATAAATCCCGAAGAGATGCCGTCAGATTAATACTCTGCAAACTAAAACTTTCTTGCTGATAGGTTTGCAGAATCCATAAACCCTGTTCACCCCGTCGAAAAGTTTCTACTCGTTGGTGTTTACTATTGACTAAGACATATTCCTCTAAACTTTCTAGAGTTTGATAATCATTAAATTTATCCCCCCTGTCAAAAGCTTCTGTAGAATCGGAGAGAACTTCAACAATCAATTTAGGAAACCTTTTGTAGGTAGCGGTTTCTCTATCTCTGTCATCGCAGGTGACAAGAATATCAGGATAGTAAAAGTGATTGCGTTTTTCTAATCTGACTTTCACATCGGCAAAATAAACTCGACAATCGGAACCCCGCAAATGATTACAAATAATTGTGTATATATTCCCCAAAACAATATTATGAGTATCCTTCGTCCCTGCCATGGCGTAAACTTGTCCATCGATATACTCGTGTTTAATGAGACTGGTTTCTTCAAACTGAAGATATTCTTCTGGAGTGAGATTATTATAGCTATATAAAGCAATCATGGGTTTAATCGTTGAAAAAGCAACAAACTTTACTGGGAACAAACAATAACAGTAGTCAACCCAGTTTACCCGGAGAGGTTAGCACTACTGATGAATGATAAAATTTATTAATCTTAATGATGTTTCCCCAGCTATCTGAGGAAACATTCACCCCCAACTCTCTCTATCAACCACAATTCGAGGTATCCAATAACTATCATGGCATTACTTAACCTTTTTCCTCCCTATCTGATTCTTTTAATTCTAGTCTTGGTTATTTTTCCCACCGTCTTAATTGCTCTCTATAAACATCTCCAAGAGTCAACCAAAAAAGTCAACCGCTTAAGTAATAATATTGATACAGTGACAGAGCAACTTACTCAAGTCAAGGAAAGCTTACAGTCTGATTTAAACCAATCAACTCAATCTCTAGCTTCTTTAACTCAAGACTTCCAGCGTTCCATGACAACTATGGTTGAGTTAGGAATAAAAATTACTGACTTGAATCAAAAATCTGAGACAATCCTAGAACAAAATCAGCAACGCTCAGTCACCGAACAAGAAAAGTTATCTAACATTCAGGGAGAATTAGTAAAATTAATCGAAACTGTGAAAACCTATCAAGACAGTTTTAACTCCGAGTCGAAACAATTAGGAAACCAACTTATCAATAGTCTCGATGAAAGACTCTCCCAAACCTCCGATAAAATCCTCACTGCTTCCAATGCGATTGAGCGCTCTAGTAATAATCTCGATGTGACTAATGCTAACTTGTCTCAGTTAATTGATACAGTGACAGAGCAACTTACTCAAGTCTCTGAGAAAATCCTAGAACAGAATCAGCAACGCTCAGTCACCGAACAAGAAAAGTTATCCAACATTCAGGGAGAATTAGTAAAATTAATCGAAACCGTGAAAACCTATCAAGACAGTTTTAACTCCGAGTCGAAACAATTAGGAAACCAACTTATCAATCGTCTCGATGAAAGACTCTCCCAAACCTCCGATAAAATCCTCACAGCTTCTCATGCAATTGAGCGCTCTAGTAATAATCTCGATGTGACTAATGCTAACTTGTCTCAGTTAATTGATACAGTGACAGAGCAACTTACTCAAGTCAAGGAAAGCTTACAGTCTGATTTAAACCTTTTAAGCAATAACTTAGGGATGGTAGTTGATGATAAATTAACTAAGAACTCAGAACAATTAAAAGCAGTTTCCCAATCTATTGAGAAAACAGCCAATCAATTTGGCAGCCTTAAATCAGATTTTTCTCAAGTAATTAACGCAGTGAACACCAACACCAGTCAATTAACTGCTAACTTAGAATCTTTGCGAGATAAGTTAGAGAAAGTTATCGCTAAGGAAAATAAATCGAATCAAAAAATGATTGAACACATCTATGGAGAAATTCACAAATGTTTAGCAGAACTGGAGAAAATTGGCGAAATGAGTTCTGAATTTTCTAACTTAAAGGATAAGATGAAAGAACTTAAAGAACTTTTTGAGACAATCCCTAATCCTACTCAAAAAGATGTTCAGGATGACATTGATAAGTTAAATAAGAAGTTGGAAGAACTTAAAAAACTTTTTGAGACAATCCCTAATCTTACTCAAAAAAATGTTCAGTCTGAATTTTCTAACTTAAAGGATAAGATGAAAGAACTTAAACAACTTTTTGAGACAATCCCTAATCCTCCTCAAAAAGATGTTCAGGATGACATTTATAAGTTAAATAAGAAGTTGGAAGAACTTAAAGAACTTTTTGAGACAATCCCTAATCCTCCTCAAAAAGATGTTCAGTCTGAATTTTCTAACTTAAAGGATAAGATAGAAAAACTTTTTGAGACAATCCCTAATCCTCCTCAAAAAAATGTTCAGGATGACATTAACACCCTATTTGAATAACTTCACCAACATATAAGTAACTATGTCTAGACGTACCTACTACCGAGATGAAGATAAATCGGTGGATGTTTATCCCGCATTTACCGATTTAATGTCCAATGCTTTCATGATTCTGAGTTTATTTCTCCTCTTGGCACTTTTTCAGTCCTATAATCTCATCAGTAAACTGGAGGAAGCTAACCGAAAACTGCAAACAGCAACCCCGATAGTTATCGATGAAAAATCAGGAAAATTCAAATTTCAGTCAGGAAGTGCTGAATTAAACCCCGCTTTAAAAACCTATATTCGTCAGCGCATTATTCCCGCTATCGAAACCATTACCAAAGACAGAGAAATCGACTTTATTCAAGTAATTGGACACACGGACGGACAGGGAATACAAAAGACAAGTAATCTCGATAAAAATATCGAATCGGTTGCCAGCAGAAAACAATCTGTTAAAATGCTCGTACCCGGTTCTAACACTGATTTAGGATTAATGCGAGCTTTAGCAGTAGTGCAAGAAATCGAAAGCACAGGTAAACTCAAAAACGTCAAATTTCGAGCTTTTTCCGCAGGACAGTTATACCTCCCATCGGGTAAATTAGCTGCGGTTAATCGTGACGCAGATGCAAGCAGACGCAGAATTGAAATCCGTTTTATTCCCCCCGGTAGAAAACAATAAGACAAAAAAATTCTAGAAATTTGTTTTTTTATCTTTTGCTTGTTACACTGAGGAAAGAACGAAATTCAAATCAATATCTATGGAACAAAACACTTTAGAGGGGACTTGGGAAGAAATTTTACAGCATAGTGCTAAATTAGCAGGTCAGCGAGTGAGATTGACCATTCTACCTAATCAATCTTCCAATTCTTCCACTCCAGAAACCCTAGACCAAAAATTAAAAGGAAGAGTTGGACGAGTTTATTTTCAGCCATCAGATTTATCTGAGCGAGTAGAAGAAGTTTTTACAAATATTTTAGATGTTCAAGACTAATCAGCATTACATCAATGACTCTTTGCGACGCTTCTCCACTTATTGCCTTAATTAATGAAGCTGATAAAAATCATCAGCGTTGTGTTGACATTTTATCTTCGCTATCGGCCCCCCTTGTCACGACTTGCGCTTGTTTTACCGAAGCAATGTATTTATTGCGTCGATATGGTGGTTGGTTCGCACAACAAGAATTATGGGGTTATGTGGTAGATGAAATACTGGTAATACACCATCATAATTCAGATGAACTAAAAAGAATGGAAACCTTAATGATACAATATCAAGATGTTCCTATGGATTTAGCAGATGCTTCTTTAGTAGCCATGGCTGAAGTTCTTAATCAAAAACAAATATTCACTCTCGATAGCGATTTCTATATTTACCGACGGTATGGAAATCAACCTTTTGAGGTTGTACCTTAATTATTTTTCATTCCCTATAGGGTGACATCCTCGTATAAATCCCGAAAAGATGCCGTCAGATTAATACTCTGTAAACTAAAACTTTCTTGCTGATAGGTTTGCAGAATCCATAAACCCTGTTCACCCCGTCGAAAAGTTTCCACTCGTTGGTGTTTACTATTCACTAAGACATATTCCTCTAAACTTTCTAGAGTTTGATAATCATTAAATTTATCCCCTCTAATCTGACTTTCACATCGGCAAAATAAACCCGACAACCAGAACCCCGCAAATGATTACGAATAATAAAAGTGAAATTGAGTCCGATAATATTATGAGTATCCGTCGTCCCTGCCATGGCGTAAACTTGTCCATCGATATATTCATGTTTAATGGGACTTTTTTCTTCAAACTGAAGATATTCTTCTGGGGTGAGATTATTATAGTTAGATAGAGCAATCATGGGTTTAATCGTTGAAGGAGATTTTCTTAAGTACTTTCGGGAGTATCATTAACCGTTTCTAGGGTGACATCCTCGTATAAATCCCGAAAAGATGCCGTCAGATTAATACTCTGTAAACTAAAACTTTCTTGCTGATAGGTTTGCATAATCCATAAACCCTGTTCACCCCGTCGAAAAGTTTCCACTCGTTGGTGTTTACTATTCACTAAGACATATTCCTCTAAACTTTCTAGAGTTTGATAATCATTAAATTTATCCCCCATGGAGTAAACTTGTCCATCGATATATTCATGTTTAATGGGACTGGTTTCTTCAAACTGAAGATATTCTTCTGGGGTGAGATTATTATAGTTAGATAGAGCAATCATCGTTTTTTCTCCTAATTACATATTGTCAAGCTTTTATCGATACTTTGAGCCAGAAATTGATTAACTGCACTTACCCATTCTGAAAATTAAACTTCTCTTTATCCCACTTTCAGGTTAGACTATCCCCTAGTTATCCACGTTAATAATAGCAAGAAAAAGCACATAGGATAGAGCGCAAGTACACCGAGTAATCGAGTGCTGATGGATAAATGCTTATCCCTAGATTACAGTTATTTCCTTGCTTAGTGAGTGGTTATATTTATAAGATAAAGTTCTAGAGTTGTTTTTACCTTGATCGCATAACTTTCTTTACATTTCGTTAACTTCAGTTTACATTTAATCTTATTCACTTCTGCTGCGACTACCAAATCCTCGTAAACCCAGTTGATAATCTTCTTTAATTTTCAGTACATGATTACGAAGTTCTGGATAATTTATTTTTTCGTTAAAAACTAACCTAATCGGATCACTTTGATAAGACTGTATTCTTTGTAAAATCTGACGACTAGGGTTGTCTTGACTGAAGTTGTTGGGATTTCCCAAAAATAAACCTAGATAAGTTTTTAGTCCAGTTTCTCGCAAGGAGATTAGATTTTTTTCGGGCAATACATTAATATCTTCTGTCGCTAAGGTGGAGTAAAAAGTATCATTAAAAAATAAGGGATTACAATTAATTAATGCTGAGACTTCTATTGAATAGCCATTGACTAATAATCTGGTAGCATGATAAGGATTATATCTCTTGATCTGCGGCGGGAATTGCCATTTATTAGCATAAGCTTTTCTCGAAGCAAAGGCACTATTTAAAATCCCTTCGACAGCTTCGTAGTTATCACTAACTTGATTGAGTTTATCAAGATTGATACCTAGATGAATTGTTTCGAGATTAAGAATTTGTTTTTGCACCCACCATTCCTGTCGATATTTCTGACAACTACTGTATAATTCTGTATCTAGTTTTCTTGGCGGCTCAATTCCTAAAATCACTAAATAATCAGATAATTTAACTATGGTCTCTCGTAATAATGTTTCCGTCGGATTTACCTTTTTACGCTTGACGGGACTTTGATTTAAGTGAGGATTATATTGAGCAATTTCTCCTGCTTCTAGACTATCTAAATCACTGGTATTCACTAATTTATAATAAATACGAAAATGCTTCTTTTTTTGTGATGATAGCTGAACTAAACGATGATGAGATTTGCCTTGCCAGCGAGAATAGAGATCTTTAGCCTGTCCTATATACCAGACTAAATTATTCTCATCAATAACATAATATATCCCAGCTAGACGAGGTAAGTTATCTCGTTTTTTCAGTTCCACTTGCGGCAATTGTAAAATTAAACTATCTGCTTGCATGAGTTAATCTAATAGTGAGAGATATATTATTAATTATTAACCGATGGATTTCTTCCAGTCAAGATAAAGAGAAGACAAGGTATAGCTGACTAGCAAACATACCTGTTCAAATACTGTCTAGGAGAACCAGCAAAAAGAGCCTAGAATGGTTAATCTATATGCTATTACCCTTGTAACTCTCTATAACTACTGCTATGACAACCCTAATTGACTATTCAAATATTCAATCTTTACCCGAAGTTTGGTCAATAGTTGCCCAGCGTTTCCCCAATATTATCGCCCTGCACGATCCCCACAGTAAACCGGAAGTAATTATCACCTATCGGGAACTTTATCAACAAATTCAGCAATTTGCCGCCGCTTTGCAAGCATTAGGAGTCACAGAAACCGAAAATGTCGCTTTATTTGCCGATAATAGTCCCCGGTGGTTTATTGCCGACCAAGGTTCCATGGCAGCCGGGGCCGCCAATGCGGTACGATCTGCTCAAGCAGATGCAGAGGAATTAGCCTATATTCTCGCTGATAGTGACAGTCAGACGCTGATTGTGGAAAATAACAAAACTTTAGGCAAATTGCTGGCGAAAATCCCTGAATTGCCCCTAAAATTAATCGTGCTGCTCACCGACGAAGACCCCGCTACTGGGGCGATTTCCGTGCAGACCTTAAATTTCAAGCAACTAATGGCGATCGGGGCTGAGAACACCCTTAAACCCATCACCAAGAGCGAAAATGATCTGGCTACCCTCATCTACACATCGGGAACGACGGGACAACCAAAAGGGGTGATGTTAAGTCACGGTAATCTCCTGCATCAGGTACGCAACTTAAACGCTATCTTTCAACCGGATCCCGGCGATCGAGTTTTAAGTATACTACCTTCATGGCATTCCTACGAGCGCAGTTGTGAGTATTTCAGTCTAGCTCAAGGTTGCACCCAGATTTACACCAGTATTCGCACTTTTAAGCAGGATTTAAAGCAATTTAGTCCCCAATTAATGGTGGGAGTTCCCCGTCTTTGGGAATCTCTTTACGAGGGTATCCAAAAACAATTTAGCGAACAATCGGCCACAAAACAGAAATTAGTGCGATTTTTGCTAGAAAAGTCGGAAAAGTACGTTATTGCTAAACGTATCGCCGATAATCTCAGTCTAGATCATCTTCACGCTTCCCCCGGAGAAAGACTAAAAGCAAGAATTCAATCCCTCTTACTCTATCCCCTCCATGCCATCGGTGATAAGCTAGTTTATGGCAAAATTCGCCAAGCAGTGGGAAATAAAGTTAAAATCTTGGTTAGTGGCGGTGGTTCCTTAGCTAGACATCTAGATACTTTCTATGAGATTGCGGGAATCCCGATTTTAGTTGGTTATGGACTGACAGAAACTTCTCCAGTCGCTACCGTCCGTCGTATCGATCATAACCTGCGCGGGTCTGCCGGTCGTCCCGTTTTTCAGACAGAAATCTGTATTGTCGATTTACACAGCAAAGAAGTCTTACCGACAGAAAAACACGGTTTAGTCTTGATTCGCGGTCCGCAGGTGATGCAGGGATACTATAAAAAACCCGAAGCAACCGAAAAAGCGATTTCTCCCGATGGTTGGTTTGATAGCGGTGATATTGGTTGGTTAACCGCTGCCGGGGATTTAGTTTTAACCGGACGGGCCAAAGATACAATTGTTTTGAGCAATGGTGAAAATATCGAACCGCAACCGATTGAAGATGCTTGTTTACGCAGTCCCTTTATCTCCCAAATCATGCTAGTGGGACAGGATCAAAAAGCTTTGGGGGCTTTGATCGTGCCTAATCTTGATATACTGGCCAATTGGGCCCAAGAACAGAAAATATCCTTAAATTTACCCGATGCTCACAGCGATCGCTCCACGATTCTTTCTAGCGATCTCTACAGCAAAAAAGTCTTAGCTCTCTACCAACAAGAATTAAAGCGCGAGGTAAGAAATCGGCCCGGTTATCGTACCGATGACCAGATTAAAACCTTTGAGTTAATTTTAGAGCCTTTTTCCCTAGAAAACGGCATGATGACCCAAACTTTAAAGATTAAACGACCGGTAGTAACGCAACGCTATCGCGATATGATTAACGAGATGTTTGCCAAGTAAATATTTCTGGCAAATATTCCCTAACCCCTTGACAAAAAAGCCTTTTTAGGATAAGCAAATCATGGATGACGCACAAACCAGTTTATTACTTAAGCGCCCAGTGACAATTAAAGTCATCGTGACTCCGCGCTGGAAAGAAGAAGCACAACAGCAATTACAAGCACAAATGGCTCAAATTGACGCACAAATTCAACAATTAGAAACCCAAGGACAAAGAGCGATCGCCGAAATTCAGCGTCAGAGTCTGATCCCCTTACCCCCCGCGGCTGCCCAACAGATTGATAATATTCAAATCCAAGTCAATCAACAGAAAAGTGAGTTTCTCGAACAAAAAAACCAGTATCTGCAACAACTGCAACAGGTACAACTCTTGGAACTCAATCAAGAAGTCGCCCAAGCACAACTAGAAAGCTTTTTCCGCGTCGAAAAAGGCGATAACTTAGTAGCAAAAATGAATGTAGAACTCGTCCTTAGAGATGGCATCGTCGAAGACATTCGCGGCGAAATTTAAAGCTAGGGTGAGCAGCTCCGGTCACTGTCAACGTAACGGTTAAAATCGGCAATAGCAAGGGTTATTCTCCCTTGCTCACCCAGAAAACCGCCCCTAGCTCACATCACCCCTGACATGACTTGATCGGGCCTGAAAAATATATTAAGATTCTTTATCGATCGCCCGGACAAACTCACCTATATTGTTGTATAACTTCATCGAAAATTTGCGTCTGAAACCCCGCCGTTCTAGGTTGGCTTTACTGTTAAATACTAGCGCATTTACACGATATATGCTAAAATGTGAGACATGGAAAAAGCCTATTCTTACCGATTTTACCCAACACCCGAACAAGAGTCGCTATTGCGGCGCACTTTGGGCTGTGTAAGATTAGTTTACAAC
>NZ_JAJTDH010000164.1:0-4119 GCF_021300285.1 Microcystis sp. 49638_E5
ACCTGTTGATGCCTTAAGTCCTTCCCTATATGGATTTCAGATACTTTTGAGCGTAGGCGCTCTCATCGAATTTTATTTTAAGTTAATTATTTGCATAACAATTCCCGAAGAGCCCCTAATCTCAAGGTTTAACTATTATGAAAAAGTTAATTTTATTGGTAAGTGTAGCACTTATTTCTACTCCTGTTATTGCTCAACATTTACATCTTGATTCACCTCAAACTCAGACTTTACAAGCAATTCCTGATAATATACCAGCTTGGATGTACAACAAGCAACGTAATCATATTTATCCCCAAAGAGGGGTTTATAACAATGCCATTTATAATGTCAGAGATTTAGCTTTAGACTTGAATGCGATCGCTGTTGGTCATGCCTTTGCCTACGAAGATATCGTAACGGGAAAAGCGAAAGATTTAGAAACTAAGACATACCAAAAAATTAATTGGGTTTTAAAAAATCCGCCTAAATTTATGCCCGACGAGGGTAATATTTCTCCAACTTTTGGCAGAAAATACGGTGTTTTAGAACAGGTTTTCGAGTGGGCGCATATTTTCCATGCTCAAACCGTTGATGTTTTAGCCAGCAGCAAATTAACCAACGAGGAAAAAGAAGCAGAAATTGAAAAATTATATCAATTTTACTTGACAAAAGTTCCCTATGCTATTACGGGATTACCGATGAATATGGGTTATCTGGATTCCCAGCCCTATTCTAAAGCTTTTCGCCAGAAATATCCGAAAGTAAATGGCTTATTTTGGGGCTACCATTGGCTACAAGGAACCATGTATGACTTGCTTTATGAGAAAACTTTAGAGGAACAAAAACAGGCTTATAAACAGGTGGGTAAACAATACCATACTAAGGAATTATATCGCACAGATCGAGCTTTTATGCCCATGTTTGCCGAACTTAGTCCCAAGTTTGCCCGACGTTTTCCCGCAATATCTAACACCTTTGATAACCTGCATATGTTGCACGATATGGTTAATGATATTCTGGCATCAGATTGGCTAACTCCCCAACAAAAAGACGAACAAATTACCCGCGCTATTTGGTTAGTAATGGCTGCTAATCATCAAGGAATGGCAGCAGGAAAAAATTATGGTGGTGAAGGACTACATGATCATCGTTTTGAGTCAGGAATTCCGGGTATGGGATTAATGCCAGCAGATATTTCTCACGAAGGTCATAATCACGAAAATCCTGATAATTCTGAGAAAAAACCTGATGATTCTCAAGTAGATGAGGGAGGAGATCACCAACACCATAACCACGAAAATCACTCCCCAGAAAACCCTGCTAATACGGAGAAAAAACCTGACCACAGCAATGCTCAAGAGGAACCGACAAAATGAGAAGATTTTTATTGATTGCCGTGGGTTTAGTTGCCAGTTTTACTAATCCAGTTTTTGCCAACGATCATAACAATCTTGATTCCGGTCGTCCCCTTTATTTTGATGATGCTGAAAGTATGGGTTTTGGGGAACAATCGATAGAATTTGGAGGAAGTCTAGTCTTTCCTGAAAATAGTAATCTTGGTGGTGAGTTTGATATTGAATACCTCAACGGTATTATTCGCAATGGTCATATTATTATCGGCATCGATCCGCAAGTGGGAGGACGAGTTAATAGTGATGATACAAGTTTTGATGTGGGAAATTTATCTGTAGGTTTTTTCTATAATTTCAATCGTGAATACGATAATGTTCCCGCTTTTGCCATTCGTACTGATTTAGGATTACCGACGGGAAATAATGCCGGGGGATTAGATTTTCGTCTGCGGGGAATTGCCAGTAAAACTGTTGGTCAATTTGATCGCTTGCATCTTAATCTCGATTTAAACATAAAAACTGACCCCGATGACGGCGATCGATCTTTTTTACCCGCCGCAATTCTCGGTTACTCCCGACCGATTGGTTATCCGAAACGCTTCGATCAAACTTTTTTAGCAGAATTGGGCGTAATTACCAGCGATAATAGTAATGGTGGGGTTTTAATTCGCACTGGAATGGGAATTCGTCAGCAAATTAATCGTCAAGGTGTGATCGATTTCGGTATTGAGGGAGATATTGGCACTAATGGCAATGATCAAAGTCAATTAAAGCTAAAAATTGGTTATTCTTTCGGATTTTAGCCTAGTAAACTGAAGATTAATCTTCAGGTTAGAAAATCTGATTATTTATTCCCGCTTTTGCCTCTTCTCATAAGTAGGGTGTGCTGAATAAATCTAAAAACCTTGTTGGATAAGAATTTTAGACTTTTTTCCCATCAAAAAGTGCCAGATCTTGGGGTGATCGGGGGGGAAATTTAGGCACTTTTTCCCTGAAAATTAGGTAATTGACCCCCTGAAAATCGGTAAAACCCTACACCCTACCCCCACGAAAAACTTTTTGCCGCAAACCCTAAGTAGCCTATACTCAACGAATTTAGTATAAAAAAGGAATAGAGCCTGAAACTCTATTCCTGAATCAAAATTTTCAGTTAATTTTTAACCCTATACCACCGCAGAAGTCAAAGCTTCTTTGAGGATAGCGGCTTTATCGGTTTGTTCCCAGGGTAAATCGAGATCATTGCGACCAAAATGACCATAAGCGGCTACATCTTGGTAAAAACGCTCGCCTCTTTCACTGGGTAAACCGCGCAGGTTAAAGGTTTGGATAATACCGGCCGGACGGAGTTCAAAGTATTTATTGATTAAGTCCAGAATCACATCATCGGCGACTTTGCCAGTGCCAAAGGTTTCCACGAAGACACTTACCGGACGAGCTACCCCAATCGCATAACCCACTTGAATCTCGCACTTATCGGCCAAACCAGCGGCGACGATATTTTTGGCCACATAACGGCAAGCATAGGCCGCGGAGCGATCAACTTTGGTAGGATCCTTACCGGAGAAAGCACCGCCACCGTGACGAGAATAGCCACCGTAGGTATCGACGATAATTTTCCGTCCCGTTAATCCCGCATCGCCTTGGGGTCCACCAATGACGAATTTTCCAGTGGGATTAACCAGATAACGGGTATTGGCATCGGGTTTAATTTCTAAATCGCTGAAGACCGGTTGTACTACCGCTTCCCAGAGATCACTTTTAATCTTTTGTTGGACGAGATCATTATCGGTGATATCGCCGATAGTGGCATCGTGTTGGGTAGAAACAAGGATAGTATCGATACCCACGGGACGACCATCTTCATAAATGACCGATACTTGCGTCTTACCGTCGGGACGCAGATAGGACAGTTCACCCGTTTTTCTGACTGCCGCTAAACGGCGAGCGATGCGGTGGGCTAAACTAATCGGTAAGGGCATAAATTCGGGGGTTTCATTGCAAGCGAAACCGAAGACAATACCCTGGTCTCCCGCACCAATTTTATCGAGTTCATCATTGCTGAGAAGTTCGCGATTTTCCTGAGCAGCCGTGACACCCTGGGAAATATCGGGAGATTGTTCGTCTAAAGCGACTAAAACGGTGCAACTATTCGAGGAAAATCCGTTATCTGCGTTGATATAACCGATTTCAGCGATTTTACTGCGAACTAAATTGACGAAATGAACTTGCGCTTTCGAGGTGATTTCACCGGTAATCAAGACTAACCCTGTATTGACAACCACTTCAGCCGCTACACGACTGTGGTCATCTTGGGATAACAGAGCATCGAGAATGGTATCAGAAATCTGGTCACAAATTTTATCGGGATGTCCCTCTGTAACCGATTCCGAGGTGAACAAATAACGTTTAGACAAGTGATGTCCCTCACATAGTAGTACATTTGAACGTGAAAAGATTCCAAGAAATCTTTGATCATACAGTGTAACAGGGAATTTGTAGAGATCAAGTATTTTCAATAAGAAACCGCCCGAACATTGTCCGGACGGAGTGTGGTGTGAGGAGTGAACGGAAACTTTCGTCTCCGCTAATTCCATTGTAGATGACAACTTAGAATCTTGAGCGATTTGAAACAAACTAGCCAAAAAAATTTTTATCTCTGGAAGGGGTTGACTCATCGGAAATTTTGGGTCTGAAACCCCGCCGTTCTAGGTTGGCTTTACGTTAGAATTAAAAGGCCAGTCTCGAAAACCAAGTGGACGGCGCAGCACCTTGAAAACTCGGCTTA
>NZ_JAJTDH010000165.1:0-4095 GCF_021300285.1 Microcystis sp. 49638_E5
ATCAAGACAACGTAAAGACAAAGCAATTAAAGACGCTTTGGCGTTAGTCCAGTCTAATGATCTGGTAGTCTATGAAGCTTTAAAGGTAAGAAACTTAGTCAAAAACCGTAAGCTGGCCAAGTCGATTAGTGATGCTTCTTGGTATCAATTCACTGAATGGTTGAATTATTTTGCTAAGATTTATCGGATTGTCTGTGTTGCTGTTCCTCCCCATTTTACTAGCCAAGATTGTTCAGTTTGTGGGACGAGAGTTCAAAAAACCTTAAGCACTAGAACTCATCAATGTCCTAATTGTCAAACAGTCTTAGATAGGGATCATAATGCATCAATAAATATTCTTAAAAAAGGGTTGAAATATTTGGGAAATCATCTCAATGCCTCGACTTCGCTCGGCATTGACACTGAGCGAAGTCGAAGTGTCAACGGTACTGTTGGGCAAACAGAAACCGATCCAAACGCCTTGGGAGAGTCCGGCCTCTGGATTTTCAGTGGAGACATTGAGAATCTAAGCTGTCTCGTTGAACAAGGAATTTCCGATAGTGATCTCGAAAGAATCCCCCGTCACAGCGTAGCTTGACGGTGGGAGTATGTCAAAATCAAAAAACTAACCGCAGCAGCAAGACAAGAAAGCGCAATGATTCCTACCGTTATTGAAACCACAGGCCGGGGCGAACGCGCCTTCGATATCTACTCCCGACTACTCCGGGAAAGAATCGTCTTTTTGGGACAAGAAGTAACCAGCGACCTAGCTAACCTAATCGTCGCCCAATTACTCTTTCTAGAAGCAGAAGACCCCGAAAAAGATATTTACCTGTATATCAACTCCCCCGGGGGTTCCGTTTCGGCTGGATTAGGGATTTTTGACACCATGAATCAAATCCGTCCCGATGTCAGCACCATTTGTATTGGTTTAGCTGCCAGTATGGGGGCTTTTCTCCTCAGCGCCGGCAAACCGGGCAAAAGAATGAGCCTACCCAACTCGCGGATCATGATTCACCAACCCCTCGGCGGCGCCCAAGGTCAGGCCACCGATATCGAAATTCAGGCCAAAGAAATTCTCTATCTCAAACAATTACTCAATCAACACCTAGCTAGTCATACGGGTAAACCTCTCGACCTCATCGCCGAGGATACGGAAAGGGATTTCTTTATGTCCGCCGAAGAAGCTCTAGACTATGGTTTAATCGATCAAGTCATCGATCGCAGTCCTTCCGCTTCTAACCCTCCCAGTAAATAGTTATGATCGGGTAGGCCCTGTCTACCCAGATTTTTGTAAATATTTAGTAAGCGGAAATTAATCATCGATCGTCGTTATTAATATTAAATAACAGTGAAAAGTTCTAGCGGATTGGGTTAAGATCGAGACGTAACCCGAAAAAAATTGCAACAGGAATCGGTAGAAACACCCGGTGGGTTATTAACGGAAATTTTTTTACTGGCAATCCCTATGAACTATCATCCACCCTCACAGCCCCTGCCCGCCCCCTGTATTATTGATTCTGGCGTGGTCATCGCTAAAGAAGATATGCGTCGTCTCCTCGATGATCTCGGACGAGTTCGCTACATCCATAGTCTCGAAGGAGTGATTCAGAGTGAAGGGGAGGGATGGATACTAGAAGTTTTCGCCGATTATCAGCAAAGCACCCTAGTTGCCAACTACAGTCTTTATCTCAATACCTATAGCTTCGATTATCTACGTTTAAACCGCTCTCCCGACGGTGAAACCTATTTTGATCTGATCCAAGACAATCGGCAATTACGGCTAATTCCCCTGAGTAATCCACTGCAAGACCCCGAGATGAAAGCCCGTCTCAATGCCGATACCCTCGAAGCCATGGTTACTCAGGTACTTTCTGCTAAGTGGGATGTGCAGTTTGAAGACGAAGACGACAACGATTGCCCCTTTTAGGCAGCGAGCAAAAATACTGATAACTGATAACTGATAACTGAAACAGTGGGATTTTCCTTTGAATTAATCGCCCAGTGTCCCCAAACTGGTGCGCGGGTTGGGGTTTGGCATACTCCCCACGGACCGGTAGAAACACCCCGTTTTATGCCCGTGGGAACTTTAGCGACGGTGAAAGGTTTGACCCCCGCTCAAATCGCCAGCACGGGGGCGCAAATGATTCTCGCTAATACCTATCACCTGCATCTGCAGCCCGGAGAAAGTATTATCGAGAAAGCGGGAGGTTTACACGATTTTATGGCGTGGAATCAGCCAATATTAACAGATTCGGGTGGATTTCAGGTATTTAGCCTTAGTCAACTGCGGCAAATTAAAGAGTCGGGAGTCACCTTTCGATCGCCCCGGGACGGTAGAATCATCGAAATTACGCCAGAAAAATCGATTCAGATTCAAAATGCCCTCGGTGCTGATGTCATTATGGCCTTCGATGAATGTCCCCCCACGGGAGTCAGTCATGAGACCATGAAAGCATCCATAGAACGCACCTATCGCTGGTTAGAGCGCTGTCTGGGGGCCCATCAACGACCTCAAGAACAGGCCTTATTCGCCATAGTGCAAGGGGGAATCTATGAGGATTTACGGGCAGCGGCGGCGGAATCTTTAGTAAAACTCGATTTACCCGGTTATGCCATCGGGGGCGTGAGTGTGGGGGAAGAAACGAGCCTAATTCATCGCATTGTCCAGATAACTGCCCCTTTACTCCCCGAAAATAAACCCCGTTACCTGATGGGAGTGGGAACCTATGGAGAAATGGCCAAGGCGATCGCTAGTGGCATAGATCTGTTTGATTGCGTTATTCCCACCCGTTTTGGTCGCCATGGCACGGCTTTGGTGCGGGGGGAGCGTTGGAACCTAAAAAATGCCCGTTTTAAGGAGGATTTCGCCCCTTTAGACGAGACTTGTCCCTGTTACACCTGTCAACACTTTAGCCGTGCCTATCTCAATCATTTAATTAAATCGGGGGAAATGTTGGGTTATATTCTCTTATCTCTGCACAATATCGCCGAATTAATCAGATTTACCCGTGAAATTCGTCAATCTATCCTAGGGGGGACTTTTACCCAAGATTTTGCCCCTTGGCTTGAGGATGCCGTAGATGTTACCCCAACGTGATAAAATTTCAGGAAACGTTTAAAAATTTTCTTGTCAAGGTAGATAGAGAGATGGAAACTGCACTTTTGTTGGCCAAATTGCCGGAAGCATACCAAATTTTCGACCCCTTAGTCGATGTCTTGCCCCTGATTCCCCTATTTTTCCTCTTGCTGGCCTTTGTTTGGCAAGCATCCGTCGGTTTTAAATAAATCGACTCTCAATTATCAGTTATCAGTGAGCAGTTATCAGTTATCAGATTTGAGTTTTAAGTGAGTGGTATTAAGTGAGGAGTACGAAATGACATTAACACTGCTGTCTTTTCACTGATTACTGTTTACTGTTTACTGTTTACTGAAAAAGCTTCCCAGATTAAAACAAAGTCCAGGTTAAATCAGCATCAGTCAAGTCCACATCTTCTAAAATTGCCCCGCGCAAATCGGCATAACTGAGATCCGCACCCCGGAAACTGGCCCCGGTGAGATCGGTAATAAATCCGTCTCTTTCGGGACTAGCACGAAAATTAACCCGGCAAAGTCGGCAATCAGCGAAATTAGCTCGATATAACAGGGAGCCGCTCAGATTGGCATAGTTGAGATCGGCTCCGCAAAAGTTAGTTTTGCCTAAGTCCGTGCGTTGGTCGGAAGTGGAGCGAAAATCCGCATCGATTAATACGGCCTGCTGGAGATTAGCACTGTTGAGATTAACACCATTTAAGACGGCTTTGGTTAAATAAGTGGCTTCTAAATTGGCTTCGATGAGATTAGCCCCGCTTAAGTCCGCATCGCGTAAACAAGCTCGATAAAAGTCCACTTGACTTAAATCTGCTCCCCAGAGAATCGCCTCACTTAAATCCTCTCATCATCAGTAGCTTGTTTCTTTTGTTCTTTACTAACATTTTTGGCTGGTCTTCCTAATGGGGGACTACTGATTCTGATTCCCCTTTCTTTACACCAAGCTCGGTTTTCTCTGGTTCGATAAATTTTGTCCACATGAACTGATTCTGGGTAGTATCCTGTATAGTCATAATAAGCTTCTAT
>NZ_JAJTDH010000082.1:0-13038 GCF_021300285.1 Microcystis sp. 49638_E5
CTCTTGAAGCTAATTATGATGATTATCTTGAAAAAAAATGATAATTAGACAGAAGTTCTCTATGTGAACAAGAGAACTTTATCTTCTTTTGTTTTCAAAATGAGAATTGCTGCGGCAAAAGGATTAGGATGGACATTAAATCAAGGGTTTAAAGGCGGAAATCGTCTCCTATTCGGAAAAAAATTGCTAATTTTAGGGACAGGAGAATCCTTAAAACCGGGGGTTAGTTACAATGAACTTTATGATTACTCGCAAACTGCTAATAAACAAGAAGCTAGTAATTTGGCGTTAGGAAATGCTAATAATGGCGACTTTTGGCTCGGAAATTACGTCGAAATTAGTAATAATAGCTGTAATCGTCGTCGGGATGTTTGGCTTCCTCATGACTATCTTCATCAACACTTATTAATTGTTGGCCCAACAGGGGCAGGAAAAACGGAATTTTTGCTTAAATCTGCCGAAAATTTAATGAATATTAGTAATTTAATTGTGGTTGATGCGGCGGGATTTTTGAGCGCTCGTCTGTTCCCTATGACACAAAAAACTGGCTCTCGTTTGATGACGTGGGATATTAGTAATCGGAATCATCGAATTGTCTGGAATTTCCTAGAAGAATTGGAAAAATACGGTACAGAAAAGGAAATTAGAGCATTAGCGGAGGCCTTATATGGCGATATCAATGATAATGATCAAAATGCTGCTTTTTGGGTGCGAGATATTGGCTGGTTAACCGCTATTTTAGGAGTAGTTGTCAGCGCACGCAAGCAAAATATTGTCAAAATTAAACCGAGTGAATTACCCGAATTATTAGTAGATCGAAATGGAATGAGAGCGTTATTACAACATTGTTTTCCCAATCCTTATATTATGGCACAATGGGAAGCTAAGTTATCTTATTTAAGTTTACCTGATGATCGTTTTGGCTTAGATATTAGTTTTTTATTGAATAAATTAACACCTTTCCAAGATAGAGATGTTAAGGCGATTTGTGACGGAAAAAGTGATCTTTATTTATTATCAAGTTTTAATGGCAAAAATCGTCATACATTAGTCATTGGTCAAAGTTTAGCCGATGGAAAATTTGGTTCAGCTTTAGCTGCGGTTATGATTCGTTATTTAATGAATGTGATGTATCGTCGTTTAAGAAACCCTCAACATAACTGGATACCCACTTATTTTATCTGTGATGAAGCAGCACGCTTAAAGAATCTTGATTATGAAGAATTAACCGCTATTGGACGCAATGCTAAAGCAGGAGTTGTCTTGATGTGTCAACACATTGATCAATTTTCTGATAAAACTTTACCTGCTTTAAATAATTGTCGAACTCAGATATTTTTACAAGGAGTTAGTCATAAAACGGCTGAATGGTTAAGTCAACAATTAGGAGAATATTCTCGTCAAATAATTACAATGGTAAATCAAGGTGTAGTCGGCGCAAATCCTTTTGGTCAAAGAAATGTAGGATTTGAAAGGATTCCCATTTTAGGTATTAGAGAGATTACCTCTCATCCCTATGCTAAACTCAGAAGTAATCGCAGTGCTATTGTTAGAATTAATGCGTCTAATAGTCCAGTAACTAAACCTTTTTTAACTGATTATTCTGTTAAGTGAAAGATGAAAATGGTAAACTTAAGACATAATAGTATTATGTCCCTAACTATATCCTTTGTTAGGATTAAAGTTGCTGGGGTTAATTGTCCAGTTATTCAACCTTTTTAAACACATTATTTCTCTGAGGTAAATGTTATGACTATTATCATAGGTATAGGTTCTTCTGCAGCAGGATTAAGCACTTATCTTGCGACTTTAGCTTATCATCAAAAACATCAGGTAAAATCTTTAAAGGTCTTATCTTGTCAAGTAACACCGATTAGTGCGGATGAAAGAAAATTGAGTTATAAGGCAGAAAACATTTTAAAAGAGCAAGTGATGTTAGAAGTAACAGAATTTTACGATAGCTTTTGCTATCATCCTTTATATAGTTTTACTATTACTCTGGAAATAAAAGGATTATTTTGGACTAAAAATACAGAAAAAGTTTCATTTGGTATCTACGATATGCCAGATAATCTCTTGAGAGATATTAAAGAGTTTTCATCATCTCATAGCTTCACAGAATATTATGATGATTTATTTAGTGATATAGGTGAATATTTCTTACCAATAGATGGAACATCTCATCGAGAAGATGAGGTATATGCTAAGTCTTTAGAAAAATTTACCACAGATTTAACACAGCGGAACCCGCAAGGTTGTCGTATCGCTTTTGCTGTCACGAAATGTGATTTATCAGAACTTTGGGTTAATCGAGATGATCCTCGTGGTCTGGTACAAAGACGCTTTCCTAAAATGTATGCAATCCTAGAAAATTGGACTCAGGAGGACAAGGGAAAAGTTGAATATTTTACCACTTCATCCTTCGGAGTATTTGGTAAATATTGTGAACCAAATTCAATTATTATATCAAAAAGTAAACGGGGAACAATGGCCGTGATTAGAAATCATCAAGAATGGCAACCTTTTGGACTAATTGAACCCTTATATTGGTTATGTACGGGTAAAATACTATAATTATTGTAGAAAAAACTCATCTTGCTTAAAAAATATTCGGGAAATTATAAAAATGAAACGCTATCAACTTCTTCAAGAAAAACGAGAGAATATTATAAAAATTGCTCGAAAACATGGAGCATTTAATATTCTCATATTTGGATCAGTTGCCAGAGGAGAAGACAGCAATGACAGTAATATTGACTTTTTAGTAGAAATGGAACAAGGGCGCAACTTATTAGATAGAATTGGTTTAATTCAAGACTTAGAAGATTATTTAGGCTGTAAGGTTGATGTGGCTACTATTAACAGTTTACGAGATTGTTTTCGGGAAAGAATCATGAAAGAGGTGATTCCTTTATGAATGATGACTTAATTTATTTAGGTGATATTTTAGATAGAATTGAACGAATCGAATCTTATACACAGGAGAGAAAAGACAGATTCTATCAATCTTTATTAATTCAATCATCAAATTATTGCCAATGAAAAGAATTACAATTAGTTGACAACATGGAGGTTAAACAAGTGAATCAAATTATTTGTATCGGCGATCGCATTGCAGGAAAAACACATCTTTGTCTAGAAATTCTTAATCCTAATGGTCATTATATCAAAGTTGTAGAACCCGATTATAAATTCATGAAATCTTTTATACTTGACGATAGAGGAATTACAATAGCCGGAACAAGAAACGGAGGAAAATGCGGGTTTTCTGAAACATATATGGAGTTTAAGGCTTATTTAACAGCTGGTCTTCAAACAATTGACTTAGATATAATTGATACATTAGGAGAAATTTGGCAAAAATCTTGGCAAGATGTTCATGATGAGATGTGGCAAGAAACATTAAATAAAATTCAGACAGCAGATGCGGTTTTAGTTATTTTAGAACCTTATCGAGAGATTATTAATCCTGAAAAAGACAATCTAGATCATTTTATTACTCGTCAACAATGGATCAAAAGATTTGAAAAATGGGTTGACTTTTTGCTCAAAGAATGCTCTCAAGTTTCTCACTTATTAATCTGTTTAAATAAAGTGGATCTCTGTCCGATTAATCTCACGGAAGAAGCTAAAAAACTAGCTTATGATCCTCATTATCAATACCTTAATTGGCAAGAAAAAGACAGTTATGTTTATCATCGTTATTTTACCCCCGTACAGTCTCAAATTCAACGACTAAATCAGCATCGAAAAAAGGCTGCACGTTTCTTTATTACTAGCATTTATCAGCGAGATTTACTAGAACTTCCGTTAATTTATATCAGTAGTTATGTAAATTTCTCTTAATTATTTCAAGACAACTTTATTATACAATGCTATAGGCGATCGCTTTGATTTAATTCCTCAAATATAGCGTTATTGGTTGTGTACGGGTAAAATGCTATGATCAGGAAAGAAAATTTTCATCAATGACAAGTATTATTTATTAGATTGCAGGGTGTAACTATCTAATATTTTTTTTATTTTCTTCAAGATAATTAAACCAGTTAATTAAATCAGATTGAGAGGTAAAATCTAATAAAGCTTCTCCTAAATCTTCTAATTGTTCTAAAGATAATTCTTGAATTTTGTTGACCCAATCAGTTGAAATATTACCAACTCGGCGATTAATTTGTTTAAGAATTAGATTGGCTTCGCCTTTTTTAAAGCCTAAAATCTCACCTTCTGTGATTCCTTTAGCGAGAATTTCTTGATAAATAACCGATTCCTTCATCGAAAAAATGGGTCTGAAACCCCGCCCTTTAGCGATAGCGGAGGGCGGCTTTATACAAGTTAGTGAGAAACAATTAAACCGTTAGAACGACGAATTAACTGAATCTTGCTAACAGCTATTTGTCCCAATCGTTTCCAACTGGTATCGCTTACAGATAGCTGTTTTTCGGTATCTCCACTAACATAACCAATCCCTTTGGGAGAAGAAACTAAATCTCCTTTACGGAACCCATGTCTTGTGGTAGAGCCACCATATTTACGTCGTTTACCACCCTTAGAAAAAACCATCAGGTGAAGTTGACGACGACTAACAGGAGGACGTTTGATGACAGCAAAGGGAGCGTTTGTTACTTTAACATAACCCTTCCAATCATATCCATGTCCATTAGAAGTATGGAATGGCAAATAATCTAAAAATTGAAAACAGGCAAGAGCAATTCCATCGTTAGCATGACTTTCGGGTGATTGTTCTGCTTTATTTTTAGACTTTTCTAGTCGCAAATGTTTTCTGAGATTAGAGGTTTGCCAACCAAAGCGAGTATGGACTGTTGCCAATTGAGACAGTTGCTCAATAGCCCATTTTTGTCCAACCATAACCGGCGAAAAACCTTTTCCAGACTTAGCTCCTTTTCTACCGGAAGTTAGATCAATATCGGCTTTGATGTACTCAAAATAAATATCGGTAATTGGATAGATTTTGGTTAGTTCGGAAACGACTCGAAGTTCAAGTTGACGATTAGCTCTGATTGAGGGGGATAATTTTCCTTGTCTTCTATTTGAAAATCGTTTTTGTCGATGCGCTCTTAGATTAAAAGGAAGTTGGCGGTTAATCCGTCTTCCTCTACGTCCTCTTCGCATTAACCGTCTATTGTCCATGCGCTCTTTTACTCGTTTAAAAGGAAGTTCTAAGTGAGCCTTCCAAAGAGTAAAAAGAGAGGATTGAACGCCAATTCCAGAGAATAATTTACCCGGGTCAATACCAATGGCAATCGGTTGGGTTTTACTATCGGAAGGTTCATCGGTTAGCTGGACATAGAAAATACCTAAGTCGTTGAATTTACCGATAGCTTTTCCTTCCTTAATCCACCGTCTGGCCCGACTGGGTTTAGTGGGCATCAACGGCTTTCCGTCTTTTGAGATAACAGGAACTCTTGCCATGGAGATAATCCTTAAGAGTGAAGTTAAAGTCCCTTACCGCAACACAATCAAGATGTCTTGTCTAACAACGCTTTACCAATAAAGCTGAGAGGTAATCCGAACTAGGGAAGTATTCGGAAGTCTGTGCCAGATTGTGTCTCAATGCGGTAGTCTCTACTTGCGTCGCCTAAATTGGTCTAGGCAAGCCCCGTCCCTTTTAGGGCGGGGTTAGTGACAATTTCCTCCTTGAGTAATCTTTTAATGATAGATTGATTTAAAACTAACCCTGCAATAATACCAGTTGAGGCAGCAATGTTATTTCTCTCTATGTTATCAGAAATTTTTTCAATTTGACGAGCTACTTGTTGTAATACTTTTTCTGGATTATCAGTTTGAGACAACACCGCAAACGGAAGTAAACCTGATACATCTAGAAAAGTTTCACTGGGAACTTCCCAGAGTCTAACTACATTATAACGATGTTGTAGTTCTAATAACTCAAAGGTATTAATTTTGACAGCAGCAGATTGATTTTTTTCTCAGATAAATAACCACTTGATAAACTCTTTTTCGAGGAAACCGACGATAAATCCTCAGACGATAATCAGCCATTCTAAAAGGAATATCTTCTTTCGGATCTGTCTGAAATTTGATGTGAAGAATTAAGTCTTCTGATTGTAAAAAAATCAAACTATCTACTCTAATTGGATCTATCAGTAACTCAGTCGGTTCCAACTCGGTTAATGTAATCGGTTCTCCGATTAACCAAGTGGCTATATCCCTTGAAAAAAGTGACGCTAAGATTCGACAAACATTATCATACATTCTTTCATCATATCATAAATTAGTCTCATTGTAGAATTTGCCATCTCAATTGTTAAGCAACAATCGACCAAATAAGTCGAGTTTTTAACTATTCTAATTGCTAGTATCCCTTAAAATTCTTATAGGCAAGTGTATCACAAAATTGGCCAATTGCCAATAGCGTTTGACATCCTCTGCACCCAGGGTGAGGATGTCAAACAATCATCAAAAATAGCAGAGGTTGCCCCTTAGTTATATAATGAGATCACGGCTAATTTGATTGGCTATCGACCCTATTCATGTCTATCTCCCCACCCCGTTCCGGTTACACTTTACCGGTTTTTGCCTGTGCCAGTGCGATCGCATCTCTCCAGCATCTCCACGGCGAAAATGAGCTAAATTCCGTTACTTTTAATCTTTTAGAACCGCCAGAAGCCGTTACAATTGCCATCGAACAAGTTGCCCGACTCAACCCCGATGCTGCCCTAGCCATCACCCGCAGCGATCCGGGGGATAATTTAGATTTAACTAGAAATACCCCTATATGGGCGTTAGTAGAAAGAAAAAAGGGTAATCAAGAGATAGAGATTCAAGGCGGCGAAGGAATCGGCCTACAGGTTGATAATGGCGGAAAATCAGCTATTTATAGTTATGCCCAGCGTCTGCTGCAAGAAAACCTCAGACCCCTGTTACTGCCCCAAGAAAGCATCAAAGTGACGATTATTCTTCCAGAAGGCAAAAAACTGGCCACAAGGACTTCTAACGCCGCTTTTGGGGTAGTAGAGGGGTTATCTTTGTTGGGTACCACTGGCATTTCCCAACCCCTGAGCGCCCCCGGACAGTTGGAAATCTTTCGCGAGCAATTAAAAAATTTATCCCTTCGTTTTGATCGCTTGGTGTTTTGTATCGGGGAAAATGGCTTAGATTTAGCCCCTCAAATGGGTATTAATCCTGATATTTTGGTAAAAACAGCCAATTGGATCGGGCCGATGTTATTAGAGGCACAATTACAGGGAATCTCTGAAATTCTTTTGTTTGGTTATCACGGTAAATTAATTAAACTTGCCGGGGGAATCTTTCAGACTCACCATCATCTGGCCGATGGTCGTCGGGAAATTCTCACCGCCTACGCCGCTAAAATGGGTTTAGCTACCCCCCATCTCCGGCAAATTTTTGACAGTAGCACCAGCGAAAACGGTCTGGAATATCTGCGTCAATTAGACCGGCAAACGGGCGATAATTGGGTGGAACGCATCTATGGAGAAATGGCTAATACTATAGATCGCCGTTGCCAAGAATACGTTTATAACCACAGTAACGGTCATCTTGGGGTCGGTTGTATTTTATTCGATCGCTCTCGTTCTTTGATCAGCAAAAGCGAAAATGGCCTTAAATTTTTGCAAAATCTACCAGTTACTCCCCAGTGACCGTGCTATGATCGTGGGAATATTTAGTCTTAAAAAATGAAACTAATAAGGCTAAACTATTCTAGCTTATTTTCAGAACAATAGCCGATTTAGTTCACAAATCTTTAACCTTTTCCTGCCAGTTTCTTTTTTTGATCGTAGTGACAACTCAAACCCCCCTTCCCACCCCCCAAGAGACTTTGCCCTCAGAGTCCTTCACTAATAGCCTTAATCGTCAAATAATCATCATTCTTGACTTTGGCTCCCAGTATTCTGAATTAATCGCCCGCAGAATCAGGGAAACGAACGTTTACTCCGAAGTTCTCTCCTATCGTACCAGCGCCGAACAATTGGCCCAAATCAACCCGAAAGGAATAATTCTTTCGGGCGGTCCCAATTCCGTCTATGATCCAGGGGCGCCTCACTGTGATCCCGAAATTTGGAATTTAGGTGTACCCATCCTCGGAGTTTGCTACGGGATGCAATTGATGGTACAGCAGTTAGGGGGCAGGGTAGAACGGGCAAAACGGGCCGAATACGGCAAAGCATCCCTATTTATCAACGATCCTACCGATTTGTTAACCAATGTCGAGGACGGTTCCACCGCTTGGATGAGTCACGGGGATTCCTGCGTGGAATTGCCATCGGGTTTTGAAATTCTCGCTCATACCGATAATACCGATTGTGCGGCCATTGCCGATCACCAGAAAAAACTCTTTGGAGTGCAGTTTCACCCGGAAGTTGTCCATTCTGTGGGAGGAATCGCCTTAATTCGCAATTTCGTCTATCATATCTGCAAATGCGAACCCACTTGGACCACGGAAGCTTTTGTCGAGGAATCGATCCGAGAAATTAGGGCAAAAGTGGGCGATAAGCGAGTTTTATTGGCTTTATCTGGCGGTGTGGACTCCTCTACCTTAGCATTCCTCTTGCATCGAGCGATCGGTGATCAACTAACCTGTATGTTTATCGATCAGGGATTCATGCGTAAGGGTGAACCAGAACGATTAATGCAGATATTTAACGAGCAATTCCATATTAGAGTCGAGTATGTCAACGCTAGAAAGCGATTTTTAGCGCAAGTGGCCGGTGTCACCGATCCCGAAGAAAAGCGCCGTCGTATCGGCCATGAATTTATTCAGGTGTTTGAAGAAGAATCGAATCGTTTGGGACCCTTTGATTATCTGGCCCAAGGAACTTTATATCCCGATGTGATTGAATCGGCCGATAGTAATGTGGATCCCAAAACCGGGGAAAGAGTCGCGGTTAAAATTAAAAGTCATCATAACGTTGGTGGACTGCCGAAAAATCTCCGGTTTAAATTAGTCGAACCCCTGCGAAAATTATTTAAGGATGAGGTGAGAAAATTAGGTCGATCAATCGGTCTTCCGGAAGAAATTGTTCGTCGTCAACCTTTCCCTGGCCCCGGTTTAGCGATTCGCATTTTAGGGGAAGTCACCGCAGATAAATTAAATATTTTGCGCGATGCAGATTGGGTGGTGCGCGACGAGATTAATAAGCAGGGAATGTATCACGATTTCTGGCAAGCTTTCGCGGTTTTATTGCCTGTCCGCAGTGTGGGAGTAATGGGAGATCAACGTACCTACGCTTATCCTATTGTCCTACGTTTAGTCAGCAGTGAAGACGGAATGACTGCCGATTGGTCGCGGGTTCCCTATGATTTATTGGAGACAATTTCTAATCGCATTGTCAATGAAGTTAAGGGAGTTAACCGCGTGGTTTATGATATTACTTCTAAGCCCCCCGGAACTATAGAATGGGAGTAGTATTGAATTATTGATTGATTGTTATTCCCGTCCAAATATTGGGGCGGGATTTTTGCAGAATAGACAATTGAGGAGATTAATTACTACCATGGCACAGTTAGAGATGTTGGAAGAAAGAGAAGAGGTGGATTTTGCGGAAGAAGAAGAAGATATTGAAGGAGAATCAGCAAACCAAAAAAAGCTACAACTCAAAGAAATCTCCGAGACTGTTGTTGCCAGCAGTGATTGGACTACCGCAACGATCCGCGATCAATTAATTCGAGAAAATATTCAACTTAATCCGCGCTTTCAAAGACGAGATGCTTGGAATATTACTCGTAAAAGTCGATTTATTGAATCCCTAATTCTAGGGTTTCCAGTCCCACTGATTGTCTTAGCTGCTAATAATAAGGAAAAAGGTAAATTTATCGTTCTTGATGGCAAACAACGCCTACTAACAATTTTACAGTTTTATGGTGACAGTGACACACCTAATAATAGTTTTACTTTAAAAGATTTAGAATTTTTAGATAATCTCAATGGCTGCCAATATCAAGATCTAAAAAATGACGTCAATTTAAATGATTTCTTAGACCAACTGGATAATCAAACTATCCGCACGATTGTTATCCGTAATTGGAAAACGGAGAGTTTCCTCCATAAAATTTTTCTGCGTCTCAATGTGGAAAATACCCCTTTGTCTTCTCAAGAATTAAGACAAGCATTACACCCAGGGGGTTTTATTAATTTTTTAGATGATCGAGCGATCGAAAGTCAAGCATTAAAGAAAATATTTAAATCTTCCTATCCCGATTTCCGGATGCGCGACACTGATATATTATTGCGTTATGTAGCTTTTCATTATTATTTATCCGATTATCGCGGTGATCTTAAAAAATTTCTTGATAATGCTTGTGTTTCGCTTAATGCTCGATGGGATCAAAACTCAGAAGAAATCAAAAATATTATTGATCAATTTGAAAAAGCTGTCCAGACAACGATTAATATTTTTGGAGAGAAAAACTTTTCCCGTCTCTGGCTGCCTGAATCGGCAACTTATCGAAGTCAGTTCAATCGAGCAATTTTAGATGTGATGGTTTTTTACTTTTGCGATGATCTAATGAGAGCAGCTGCCGAGACAAACAAAGAACAGGTAGAAGAAGCATTTAAAAGTTTATGTCGTACTGCCGTTGATCGATTTAAAAATGCTGTATTAATTAGTACAAATACTAAACAATCAACCTATGATCGTTTTCATTTATGGGGTCAAGCTTTATCAGAAGTATTAGATATTAACTTCAATATTCCTCAGATGGAAGACAATCGTATTATTTTTAAGGGGTTAAGATAGTTGTTTTTTTACTATGCCGAAATCTCTAAGATTTAGACAACTAACCAAAGAATTAAATCGACTCAAAAAACAATTCCTACCTCGTAAATTCAGCGAGATAAATGACTATTCTGAAAGACAATTAGCTTTAACTTTTGCCTATCGAGTTTTTGCTCATGCTGAGATTGAATCTTATCTTGAAGATCGAGTTTGGGATACAGTACAGACAGCAAAAAATATCTGGGATAATCAAGGTAAAGCTGGTCGAGTTTTGTTATGTGTAATCGCTTTTTCTGGTCAAGAAATGGAAAATCCTCCCGACACCCTTACTCCTCTTAAAGGTAACAAAAATGTCTCCCTAGACAAACTGAAAATAACTAAAAAAATTGACATAGTGATTAGATGTTTTAAATCAGTTATCGATCAAAATCATGGGATTAAAGAAACTAACCTATTAAAATTACTCTTACCAATCGGCATCGATAGTGATGACTTAGATCAAGTTTGGTTACTAAATATGAATACTTTTGGAAAAGAACGCGGTGAAATCGCTCATTTTTCGGGAATAAAAACGAAAAAAACGCCTAACCCTGCCGACGAATTAGAAAGAGTTAAACAAATTATTCAAGAATTAGAGAAAGTCGATCAATTGATTACTAACTTGCTCAAGTAATTGCACTCTTAATAAAACTTAAATTGTTAATTATATCAGAAATACAGTATAATAAAAAGCAGAACGTAGGTTGGGTTGAAGCATGAAACCCAACACCCGCATAGTTTACGCTACCGCTAACCCATCCTACCAATAATTGTGCCTCCCTACTTACAGTATAATAAAAGGCAGACAATAGAGAGCTAATCATCAAAGTGAAACATAGACCAATTGCGATCGATTTATTTGCCGGCTGCGGTGGGATGTCCCTTGGTCTAGAAGCGGCGGGATTTGATATTGCTGTAGCGGTGGAGTTTGATGCAGTCCATTCCTTGGTTCATCATTTTAACTTTCCCTATTGTCAAACTATTTGCCGGGATATAGCCAAAGTAACAAGTAGAGAAATATGGGAATTATTAAAACTAAAAGGCTATGCCACCGATGTTAGTTTAATTGCCGGCGGTCCCCCCTGCCAAGGTTTTTCACTGATTGGTAAACGACAAATAGATGATCCTAGAAATTCTCTAGTATTTGAATATCTGCGAATTGTAGGGGAAATTAAACCCAAGTATTTTATCTTTGAAAATGTCCCCGGCATGGCGACGGGTAAACATAAACAATTTTTAGAGGAGTTAATCTCTGAATTTGAAGCTATTGGCTATGCAATCAATCAGCCAATTAAAATCCTTGATGCCAGTGAATACGGCGCACCACAAAAGCGCAGAAGATTAATCTTAATTGGTAGTCGAAAAGACGTGACGATGGCTAAATATCCCCTGGCAAAGACCGTAGATTTGAACTCAGCCAAAAAATCAGCTTTTACCAGCGTCTATGATACGATTTCAGATTTAGAATTAATACCGGCTTTTATCGATACTGATTTAGGCATACCTGCATCAAAATTAGATTATAGTGGTAAGAGGAAAAAATATTCAGTGCAGCCAGGGGATATTTTTAAACTTTGCCATCAAAGAACAGTAGATACAAAAATCTATGGACATATAGGCTCAGTTCATACCCAAAGATCAATTGATAGATTTATCGTAACCGAACCGGGTACAGTGGAACCAAAAAGTCGCTTTTTCAAGCTTTCTCCCACTGGTTTATGTAATACTCTCCGGGCCGGAACTAATAGTGACAAAGGGGCCTATACTGCTCCTAGACCCATTCACTATTCTATTCCTCGTTGTATTACTGTACGAGAAGCCGCCAGATTACATACATTCCCCGATTGGTTTCAGTTTCACCGCACAATATGGCATGGTTTTCGTGAGATTGGTAACGCGGTTATTCCGCTATTATCGAAAGAACTTGGCTCTTCTGTGATGGGAGCAATGAATATCAATACCGCTAATCTCAACCGAGTTATTTTAGAAAAAATGCCCGAAGACTTATTGCTATATAATATGTCTCAAGCATCAAACTATTGGGGAATCTCTGACGATGTTATCCCGAAAAGAAAACGAGGTGTCTCTCAGAGGCTGTTCGGTATTTAAATGAGGCTCTTCCGAACTTGTCATGTAAAATTAAAGAAAAAACAGACAATTATTGCTGACTAATAAAACAATAATTTATCTTTAAAAGCTGACTATGCTTGCAATACAGCAATTTATTGGTTAAAATATAGACAGCCAAGACCAGCAATTTTAGACACAAGCTATACTTATGCCA
>NZ_JAJTDH010000166.1:0-4056 GCF_021300285.1 Microcystis sp. 49638_E5
TCCCAAAGGTTTAGCTAACCCGGGGAAATTATTCCCCACCCCGCGCAGCTGTGGAGAAGCCGCTAATGCAAAAATACAAGGGTTTGGGGGGGTGGATGTGTTTTAGGTTATCGGTAAGTATTGACTGACTACTGATTACAGTCCACCTTGGGGTCCTAGGGGCAGATTGATATTAGAGGGGAAAACCTGGACTTGTCTTTCTAGAAAGCGTTGAGTGACTAATTCTCGGAAAATCTCTAGGTCTTTTTGCCATTGTCCCAGATATTGTTTGAGCAGATTTAATCGATCGCTACCCTCGGCCAGATTATAGTTAAAGTTACCGGCAAATAATAGTGCCGCTAGGGTTTTGCCATCGGGTAATTGCAATTTTGCCTCGTTAATCGCCAGGGATAGCTGAGAGGTTTCTAACTGATAAATTAGATTGATGCTGGCTTGTAGGGGGGCCTTACCGAAATTGTGCCAGGGACCGGGGGCGAGAAGAGTTTCGGTGATATATTTTTTAGCGGCATCGGGACTACTAGGGAAAGGAACAATACTTTTCGGCGCGATACCCAGGGCTTGATATTCGGCTAAAGGGAGTTTATCTAGATATAAAGCAACAATTTCTGGCAGTTTCAGGTTCAGGCTATCGGGAGAGTTAATTATCTCCACAAAGGTAATTTTCCGGGGTTGGGCGACGATGCTGATACCATTTTGAAAATTAACTTGAGCGTAATTAGGATTGAGTACCGGCTGGCCATTTAATTCCCAGTCGGGGGGAACTATTCCCGAATATTTGAGGAAATCAACCGTTAGCATGGCGGGATTGAGGCTTTTGGCTGTAATTGCGATGGCAAGTTCTTGTATTTCCCGCAAACTAGCCAGAGCTTGATTGGAGTTATTGTCAGTGGTGGCAGTCATCAATTTTCTCCTTGCATATTTAAGTTTTATCTTTAGGGCTACAGTTAAATTATTCCGGGTCTCGGAGGCCTAGTCACTAATCAACTTAGACAAAGGACAAGAGAGCCATTCCAGATAACTATTACTCAATTCTTTCACAGCTAATTCATAGAACCTCTGACCGTGTTCGGGAGTGGCTAAAGCAGGATTGGAACCCATACGACCATCGGGGTAGTTTTGGCGAAAATTAGCCGCACCGTAAATACCATGACCAGAAGCCACTTTTTCGGATAAAAAGGCATTTTTAAGGCTCTCAGGGTAAAGATACTGAGTTAACGCCACTTCGCTCGGTGTAGCGTGGGAACCCTCCTGATCTCCATACAATTCTTTGGCTAAAAGATAAACATCTCGCACCATAAACCAATTGGCCACTTGACATTTAACCTCGTTTGTGTTAGGCAAATTAAGGGAATCCAAATGATAATAGGTTTCCGCAAAAGCGGCTTTTAGGGTGGCAATATTGCCCCCGTGACCATTAATAAAGAAAAATTGACGAAAACCCGCTCTAGCTAAACAAGTCACATAGTCGAGGATTACTTGAATCAAAGTGCTAGGACGAAGGCTAATTGTACCGGGGAAAGCCGTATGGTGTAGGGCCATACCGACATTTAAGGTAGGTGCTACCATTGCTCCTACCTGTTTCCCCACTCCTTTAGCGATCGCCTCAGCACATAGAGCATCTGTACCAATCAGTCCCGTCGGCCCGTGTTGTTCCGTGGAACCAATGGGAATAATAATTCCCTGAGATTGTTCTAGATAGGATTCCACCTCTAACCAGGTAGATAACTGTAATAACATTCGGCTCTAGCCTTCCAAAACGAGTGCGGGTTGACAAATTGAGATAAAATCAAGACGAATAATCAAGTATTTTTATGTTAACCCTTGACACCCCCCCCTTGTCGGTGAGTACGGATTTCGTTCCCAATCATCGGATTTTAATCGTTGAAGATGAAGAAGTGATTCGGGATATGATTATTTTGGCTTTGGAAGAAGAAGGTTACGAGGCTCTCGGTGTTAGTGATGGTCGCGTTGCCCTAGAATTACTGCAAAGTCAAGAATCTAATCACGGTGAGTCTCGTTTTGATTTGGTCGTTTTGGATTTAATGTTACCCCAAGTCAACGGTCTTGATATCTGCCGTCTGTTGCGCTATCACGGCAATATTATCCCGATTTTAATTTTAAGTGCTAAGGCCAGCGAAACCGATCGAGTTTTGGGTTTAGAAGTAGGTGCCGATGATTATCTGACTAAACCCTTTAGTATGCGCGAATTAGTCGCTCGTTGTCGCGCTCTGATTCGTCGTCAAGGATTTACTTCCCTAGCTGCCGCTACCGTGCGCAAATTCCGCGATGTTCTTCTCTATACCCAGGAATGTCGGGTGACAGTGCGAGATGAAGAAATTAACCTTTCTCCTAAAGAATTCCGTCTCCTCGACCTATTTATGAGTTATCCGCGCCGAGTTTGGTCAAGAGAGCAATTAATTGAACAAATTTGGGGGCCAGATTTTTTAGGAGACACCAAAACCGTCGATGTTCACATTCGCTGGTTACGCGAAAAACTAGAAATCGATCCCAGTCAACCGGAATACCTGATTACTGTACGCGGTTTCGGTTATCGTTTTGGCTAGGTGAGCGATTATATTTTCAAGTTTAGCGATCGCCGCTCGCGCAGACAATGACTATTTTCGCTTTTATTTTGGGAGTAGTTTTAGGTTTGAGTATTTGTTACTGGCAAGTCTCACGCTTAAATAGAGAGTTAAAGCGAACCCTAAGCGCTCTCTCGGATTCGGCGGATTTGTCGGCTTCTTTTCCCGTTACCTCCCTAGTGCGTCGAGAATTACAGTTTCTCTCCCAAAGTCTGCAAGAGCGAGAAAAGAGCTTAGAAATTCAGAAATCCTTGCTAGAACGAGCGCCGATCGCCTATCTTCATGTGGATGCCGATAATCAACTGCTCTGGTGTAATCAACAGGCAATTACCCTCTTAAAACTCGATCGCTGGCAGCCAGATCAGGTGCGTCTGCTGCTGGAATTGGTGCGATCCTACGAATTAGATCAATTAATTCAAGAAACTCGCCAAAAACAGAGTCCACAGGTGCAAACTTGGACTTTTTACCCGACTAATTATCCTGTCACCCCTATTAGCGATCGCCAAGTGATTGCTCCTAAATCGATTGCCTTGAAGGGTTACGGTTATCCCTTGCCAGAAGGTCAAATCGCTGTATTTATCGAAAATAGACAGCCTTTAGTGGAATTATCGCAAAATCGCGAGCGAGCTTTCTCTGACTTAACTCACGAGTTACGCACTCCCTTAACCTCCATTTCTCTCCTTACCGAAGCTTTACAAAAACGCCTGCAAGCTCCCGAAAGACGCTGGTTAGAACAAATGGGGAAAGAAGTGGAGCGTTTGAGTCAATTAGTCTGCGATTGGCTAGAAATCAGTGAATTACAAGCGGATGCGGGGCGATCTTTACAATACCAGATAATTAATCTAGAGGAATTAATCAGCGCTGCTTGGCAGACTGTCACCCCAATAGCCGCCCAAAAACAGATTAGCTTAGATTATTCCTCTCCGGTGGATTGGACGCTGGAAGTGGATCATTCTCGTCTGCTGCAAGTTTTCCTGAATCTCTTTGATAATGCCATTAAGTATAGTCCCGATCAGGGGAAAATTCGCCTAGAAATTCGAGAAATATCCGATACTATCGGGGAAAAATGGCTGAAAATTGACGTTATCGACAACGGGAAGGGATTTAACGAAGCGGATCTCCCCTACGTTTTTGATCGGCTCTTTCGCGGTGATCCTTCCCGCACCCGTCAAAAACAAGGCACAAAGGATTATAGTACCGGTTTAGGTTTATCGATTGCCAAAGAGATTATTCAAGCCCATGGCGGTTCGATCGTCGCTCAAAATGATCCTAACACCGGCGGCGCTCGCCTACAAGTCACTCTCCCCCGTCAAAAAAATTAGGTGGGAATTATGAATTATGAATTATGAATTATGAATTGGCAGCAATTCTCATTTTAAAAAGTAACAAGTGATACAGACAGAAACAAAGCTTTAAGCAGGCTACAAAATGCGCTCCCGCGAGTGCGACTGCATCGCAGAGAAGTGAGTATATA
>NZ_JAJTDH010000015.1:0-51209 GCF_021300285.1 Microcystis sp. 49638_E5
CGATTTTGTCTCTTAAAACCCTGATTAATCGGTTTTTAGAGCTAATTTTGACTCTTGGTCTAATCTGCCTGTCTTCCTTGCTGTGACTGACTTACAAATTTTTGGAGATGTCTACTGTAGGGGACAAAGTTTTTTCCAACTTCTCTATCACTGGTAGTACAGTTGATCTACAAGACGAAATAACCATTGGCTTCGTTAGTGGTGTCTTCCAGTTAAACTACTCTGCTAGTCTTGGTACCAATATGGCTTTGAAGACACCAGGCACCCTTAAATATAAGGTAACCATTCCAGCCACTTTCACCAACGAATTTGCTGCGGCTGGTACAAATGCACAGGGTAGTACTATGGTAGCAACCTTCAGTAAATCACTTACTGCGACAAATTTAACTCCCAGTACTCTGAACTTTGTTTCAACTGGTGGCACCGTTGTTGGCACGTTCAGTGCTGGCACAAAAGCCATTGACGTAACCTCCGCCTGGACTCTGGATAACCCAAACTCCTTTATCAACGGTTTCTCTGACCAGTACGTCCAAAATCCTCCTGATCCGACTCCGATTGCGGTTCCTGAACCCTCTGCGGTTCTAGGTTTGGCCGCCCTTGGTTTGGCGGGTGTCGTGGGCAGATCTGTTTCAAGATCGTTACACAACAAGCAGCAATAGATCAATAAAGCATGAGGACACCTCGAATACATTTTGGTCGGTTTTTTTTAAATAACTGATACCATTTTCTTTGATTAGTCGCGGGTGTCCCACACCAGCGATCTGGGAGTGGCAGGGGGGTTGAGGGCAATTAATCATCTCTGCCATTATTTTAAAGATCTTTTTGTCCTACACTCTGATTTTCTTGCCAATATCTAAGGCATTTATTGCGAACAAACTGAACTGTCCGAATAGCCTCATCAATGGCTTGATATTGAGATGGTTTTCCTCCAAGCTTTGCGTATCGACCGAACTACCGCCAATTATTATAACATACTAAAATTAGGTTGACAACTGTTCTTAGTGGTGATTCACTGTTGCTATAACTGGCGGAACCTTTCATCTCATCGGTAAAACCGAGGGTTCCTTCAAGCCGACATTTTAAGTAAAGACCATCCTTGCCTACTTTTTCCATGATCCTAGCCGCCGAAACTGGACTAAAAACCGCTACTCTAGCCCAGTAGGGTGTGTTAGCGTCAGCCTAACGCAGGAATTTTGAACATTAGATAAGGTGCGTTACATCTCATTAACGCACCCTACAAGATCGGCGATCTGCTATGCAGTGCCTTCGGCATCGCACTGATAATAGACAACTTTAATGAGCGTATCGGTTAGGCCTAACGGCTAAGTTGAGCCGCCACGATTAGATTTGAGATTCTTGTGGTTCATCCTGTTTTGGTCGGCTCCAACGACTTGTTAGACCTTGCTTTGGTGGTAAGCTGACTACCTGCCTGCCACTTTCTGCTTGTCTTTTTTGCCAATCTACAAACATTGCATCCAAATCGTAGTTAAAGGATTTAGCGTGTTCTTCTCGAAATTTATGAATTTCATCTAAAATGTCATCTTGCCACATCGTTATAATCTCCTAAAAGTTCGTAAGGAGTACAAATTATGGGTAACTCGTATCCCAAATCAAGACTGAGCTCTGCCAACTTCCTCTGAATTTGAGCGTTGGCAATATGTTTACAGTTCCATGTTAACAAGTAATCTAGCCCGTGGACAGTCGCCGCAGCAATGTGAACCGCATCATCAGAAGCTTTGGCAGGAAGGTTGCTTCGTATAAGAAACTGGGCTGCCAAGTTGCGTACAGCTTGATTGAGTTCAACCAAAGGCATTTCATTGACAATTTCTAACCTTTTCAAAGCAATCTCTGTATCTCCCTTAGCGACTTCATCTAAAACAACCTGTGAAATATAGAGAACAAAATCATTACGGCGATTTTGCCACCAGTCCCTTGTCGTTTCAATATTACCAGCAACAACCAAATTTCGGGTCGATCTGGCTGTCAGATAGCCAATAACGCTGGTTTCAATATAGACGCTTTCACTCACGGCACTTTCTGAATTTTATTTGTCCCTCACTCTATCGCATTTGAGCTTTATTTTGAGGGTTTGCGAGGGAATTAGTGCGTTACATTTCATTAACGCACCCTACAAGATCGGCGATCGCACTTGACTCGCTGGTCGGCATAACGGCCAAGTTATACGGCTTTTTTTGTGCAATGTGATCTAAAATAAAGGCATCTTACGACTAGGTGACAACAATGTATAAAATTTCTGTTAACCCTCAAATTCATTTTGGGAAGCCCTGCATAGAAGGGACGCGCATCACTGTGCAGAGTGTTCTTGAGTTGCTAAATGAGGGACTCTCTTTCAGTATAATTATTCAGGATTATTACCCTGATTTACAAATTGAAGACATTCGTGCTTGTCTGCAATATGCTATCGCTTTAGTAGCGGCTGAAGACATTAAACTCGTGTCGGCTTAATAATGAAATTTCTTCTCGATCAAGACGTTTACGCAATCACTGCGAGATTTCTGATTGATGCCGGACATGATGTGGTTCTTGTTGCTCAGCTTGGTCTATCACAAGCTAGTGATGAAGAAATACTTAGGACATCTCAGCAAGAAAATCGTATCCTCGTCACACGAGATAGGGATTACGGGAATCTTGTTTTTGTCAGAGCAGTTGGAACTGGAGTTATTTACCTTCGGGTATTACCCACGACAGTTAATGCAGTTCATGGGGAATTAGCGCGAATCATCAAAAATTACTCCGAAGTGGAACTAGCAGGAGCATTTATAGTCGTAGAACCGGATGGTCATAGGTTTAGAAAGCCGTTGCTTTATTAAGTCAGGTGCAACGTTGTGTTATGCCCCGATCGCTTTGGCAATCACTTAATCTTGACGATCGATATGATGTAGGGGGTTTTAGCGTCAGCCTAACGCAGGAATTTTGAACATTAGATAAGGTGCGTTACATTTCATTAACACACCCTACAAGAGCGGCGATCATACTCCCCGTTAACGCTCCTTGCGCCTATCTGTTTTGGCTCTGATTGCGTCCTTGTTCCCCGCTTCAGCCTCTAGATTTCCGAGTCCAGTCACTGGGGGCAGGTCGGGAGTCACTGTGTCCCTTACAGGGTAGGTCTTTCACCTACATCCTTTTTGTCAGTTATGCTGTTTTATCAGCACTCTAGGCTATTTATTCCCCTAGAAACGAATCGCACCGTTACACTTCGTTAACGCACCCTACAAGAGCGGCGTGCTGCTACGCAGTGCCTTCGGCATCACACTGGTTCTAGAACATAAAATGTTAATATTTGAATGAAACAACCAAATAGTTATCGAGCAATGATTATGGTTAAACCACAAGCTGAATCCAGCCGTAAAGTACTTCTCTATCCTGGTGAGGATAGTTACTTTGTTGTCGAAGTTCCTAGTTTGCCAGGATGTATTAGCCAGGGAAAAACTCGTGAGGAGGCTCTAGCCAATATTGAAGAGGCAATCGCTCTGTATATCGAAGTTTTACAGGATCGGGGTGAACCTGTTCCCAATGATACGGTTGAGGTCATTCTGGTATGAGTAAATTACGTGTTATCTCAGGCGCAGAATGTGTAAAAGCACTTGAGCAAATAGGCTTTGCCGTAGAGCGTCAGCGTGGAAGTCACATGATTTTAGTACGTGAAGCTCCCAAAACAACAGTCTCGGTACCAGATCATAAAGAACTAGATCGAGGTACTTTACGCGCAATTATTCGGCAAGTCGGCTTGAGCGTTGACGAATTTGTTGAGCTTTTATAAAGCACTTTACTATGGGATTACACTCCCACAGATAATTCAGAATTTTCCGGTTCTAGAGCAACCCATAAAATTGTCGGCATAAACCTGCAAAATATCATCGGTACGTTACACTTCGTTAACGCACCCCACAAGATCGCACTGAAACAGTCCAGTAGGGTGTGTTAGCGTTAGCGTAACGCACGAATTTTGAACATTAGATAAGGTGCGTTACATTTCATTAACGCACCCTACAAGATCGGCGATCGCACTTTCGGACTTAACAGAGAGTATCGATACGGTCGGTGTGCAACGGGCTTGTTAGACATGGCAATGGTATAAATTTAGCACTAATCAATTTCGTTCTGCATGTCTAGTTCTTCACAAATTTGGTTCCATCGCTTACTTAGAGATGGATTTAACTTCTGAAAGTCATTTGTTGAGAGCAGTATCCCTGCGGTAGATTTTGCTGCTTCATAGGTCGCGAAAGCATTAAGCACATTTGCGGTGGCACAAGGAGAATCCTGTCCTAATTTATGCAGAAAATGGGAATAAAGTTCGTCATACGTCCGCTCATGACGAAATCGAAGAATTTCAAGTTTTAGCCATTCAGAAAGAATTTCACCAGAGAAAACTAACTGTGTAATCCATGTAAGCAGTTCAAGATTGTCATGGCGGAGAGAAAAAGCAATAAGCCAAGCTAGAAGATATCCAAAAATAATGATTCGCTTCCGCCCCAGCATTCTTGACGCAATTTCCTTGCTAAAGAGGGCATTTTCCATAGTATTTGCCCCAAGGCGTTGCACTGACGGAGAAAAAGAATTGTTGTAGTAGAGAGATGTATGATCGTGGGAGAGAGGTATTCCAAATGAGTTGGAAAGCAGTTGCTTTCTTCTCATTAATTCTGCTCGCGGTACTAGGTATAAGCTCGATACTTGAGAAATACTAAAGTATGCCAAGACCAAAACAAGGAAAAATGCTTGGATAATATCTGCTGTTGCCTTTCCGAGAATTGAAGCTGAGTATGGCATAGCGAACGACAAGGCTGCAATGCCCCAGAAAAGCAATGCGCTAATCATCCCAAGTTTCTCGATTGGAGCATAATATTGGGAGACCTCATCAACTCTTTCTAAGCCTTTATTATTCATAGAGATGGTACGATTTTTTTGATTTCTGACTCCGCACTAGCAGGCATATTATTGTTCTCATACTCTTTAGCTTTTCTTGCATGTTGCTTGGCACTATTAACTTTATCTTTGATGGATTGAGCAGTATCATATGAGCAATCAAATCCTGACCAGAACTCGTAAAAGTAGTCTTTAAGAGCCGAGCATCCCCAAAATGATCGATTAACAATATATTGTTCTATTGAAAATGAGGTGAAGGGGTACCCCTTTTGTGTATTCCAATATTTTATCAATCTAACCAATGGCTTGATTTGATAGTTATTGCTCTTATTCTTATCTTGAAGTAATTGATTAGTTCCGGAGGGATCTGTACTCGTCCATTCAAGCCAAGATGATGCTGGTGAGGGAATCTGATAACTATAGTTGTAAATTGCTGGAACAAGCTCAAAATTGATGTGATTCAAAGATAAGACAATTGTTGGATGTGATTGGTAAATTTCTGATTTAGAGTACTTTAGCTCTACAAAACGCCTAAGACGGTCAAGATAAGTTTGTGGCTTTTTCTGGCCGTCAGATGTACTAAACACAACCATGTAATCTATGTCAGAATATTTGTCTGCTTTACGTGGAAGAATAGTACCACGAGTACTTGAACCGAATTGAAAGTGACCTGTCACCGTACTGCCAAAGTATGAAGTCAGCCTAGATGAAAGTGTGTTGATAGAGGTAGAAATACTCGACTTTTCCAATTCAGATAGAACTAGAGTGCTTGCTAAATCTGTTAGGTGAGAGTTTACAGACATGATTCTTTAGTCTTGAGATTACTTAGCCGACCTTTCGGTAAGCATAACCAGCTTTCTTAATGTGCTGATCAAAATACGATCCGTGTGAGCTAGCTGTCATCAAGCCTGAATGAACCGATGACGGAACACCTGAATATTGGTAAATGCCACCATGAAGAAATTCAACTTCTAGTGTTTGAGTATTTGGGTCGTATCCGACCGATGCAAGATTTGATGAAGATACTGGCACCCTATTCATTTATATCCCTTTGTTTATTTGTCTGTCTAACTATATATTATGCGGAAATTTTCCGTATATCACGCCAAATACACATTTTTTAAAGAATCTTTCTGTATATTACGCTCAAATGGAGCGATCGCGAGAAGTTTTCCGTACAATATTACGATAAGCGTGTTATGCCGATTAGCGTACTCTGTGATGAACCCTCCCCCACTGATTTGTTCAAAGTTTTCTCGTTGTGCGACTGTCAGATGAACTTTATCTCGCCTACATCTTCCCATGATTGATGTCCTCAGTTGAGCCTATCTATTGCCCTATTTTAGCTGTGTCAGTCCACTACCAGATCGGCTACCTAAAATTTCAGCTATCTGTAATGAAATTTCATCTATCTGTAACCCTACAGGCCAAAATAGTTTAAAAATCCGTCGATAATTTCTAGGATAGAAGTAAAGACCATCCTTGCCTACTTTTTCTATGATCCTAGCCGCCGAAACTGGACTAAAAACCGCTACTCTAGACGTAAAAGGCATGAAATGCGCCGGCTGTGTGAGTGCCGTAGAAAGACAACTCAGCCAAAATCAAGGGGTAAAATCGGCCCAAGTTAACCTAATCACGGAAATTGCCGTGATTGAATACCAACCAGATGCGATCGCACCAGAGCAGTTAGCCGCAAAATTAACCGCGATTGGATTCCCCACCCAACCGCGCAGCTCATCGACTCCCCTTTCTCAACAAAATCAACGGCTGCAAAACCAACAAAAAGAACGGCAACAACAATTATACCGATTAGCGATCGCTTGTTGTTTACTGGTTTTTTCCCTGATTGGTCACTTACACCACATCGGGGGACCAGAAATCCCCATCTTTCAAAGTATTGCTTTTCACTGGACTTTAGCCACCCTAGCCATTTTATTCCCCGGCCGCGATATTTTCATCGATGGTTGGCGCGGATTACGGCACGGGATGCCAAATATGAACACTCTCGTTAGTTTAGGCACAGGTAGCGCCTATATAGCCAGTTGTTTGGCTCTTATCTTCCCTAATCTCGGTTTAGAGTGCTTTTTCGATGAACCAGTCATGCTGTTAGGTTTTATTCTCCTCGGACGGACTCTAGAAGCGCATTCCCGTCATCGCGCAGCCGCAGACTTAGAAGCGCTTACCTCCCTACAACCGGCAGTGGCTCACCTGATTGGTAGTACAGATGACCGTGTGGGCGTGGCGATTCCAGTGGAACAGCTGCGCGTCGGGGAATGGGTGCGCGTCTTACCCGGGGAAAAAATTCCCGTGGATGGGGAGATTATTCAGGGAAGAACCACGGTAGATGAAGCTTTGTTAACGGGGGAATCGCTGCCGGTGGTTAAGGAAATGGGAGAGCTAGTCATTGCTGGCAGTTTCAATCTCTCTGGTGCGATTGCGGTGCAAACTCGTCAGGTGGGGACCGATACCACCCTAGCTAAGATTATCGCAGCCGTGGAATCAGCCCAAACTCGCAAGGCCCCGGTGCAGAAGATAGCGGACCGGGTAGCGGGTTATTTTGCCTACGGAGTGATGATAATTGCCCTAATTGTGCTGCTCTTTTGGTATTTTTGGGGAACTAGGCTCTTTCCAGAGGTGTTAGGGTCAACCACAGGACACCACGAGATGATTCAACCCACTTCTCCCCTACTTTTGTCCCTAAAATTAGCGATTTCTGTGCTTGTGGTCGCTTGTCCCTGCGCTCTCGGTTTAGCCACACCGACGGCCCTACTGGTGGGAACCAGTTTAGCAGCCGAAAGGGGTATTTTGATTAAAGGGGGCGATGTTTTGGAAACCGTCTCGCGACTGCAAACGGTGGTTTTTGACAAAACGGGAACCCTTAGCCAAGGTCATCCGGAAATTACCGATTGTTTGAGTTTTTCTATCCTTAATTCCCTGGAAATTCAACAATTAGCGGCAGTAGTGGAGAGTGGTACTAATCATCCTCTCGCTCAGGCGATTTTAGACGCGGTTACTCCCCCTACTAATCTGACGGGGGAAGATTTTCAAACTGTGGCCGGATTGGGAGTTTCGGCAAGGGTGCAGGGGTCGAAAATTGTTCTAGGAAATCGGCAATGGTTGGCGCAGAACGGCATTAAAATCGATGAAACTATCAGGGGGATTCAAGAGCTTTTACAAGCGGGTAAAACGGTGATTTATCTGGGGATGGAAGAACAATTACTCGGCGCGATCGCTTTTCAGGATCGATTGCGTCCCGATGCTCAAACAACCGTGAATCAGTTACAAAAACTCGGTTTAGAGGTGATTTTACTCAGTGGAGATCGCCAAGAAGCGGTGACAGCGATCGCTAATAGTTTGGGTATTAGCCAATTTTATGCCGAAGTTGCCCCCACCGAAAAATCGGCCTTAATTGCCGACCTACAGACAAAAGAGGGCAAAATCGTGGCTATGGTCGGGGATGGTATCAATGATGCTCCTGCACTAGGACAGGCTAACATCGGTATTGCTCTGGCCGGTGGCACGGAGGTGGCCATGGAAACAGCCGGGATCGTTTTAATTAGCGATCGCCTGGAGGATGTGGTGCAATCTCTGCATTTAAGTCTGGCCACATGGCAAAAAATCCGACAAAATCTTTTTTGGGCTTTGGGTTATAATACCTTTGCTATTCCCATTGCTGGTGGTTTATTACTACCCCGTTGGGGTCTAGCTTTCAGTCCGGCCCTAGCAGCAGCTTTAATGGCTTTTAGTTCGGTTATGGTAGTGAGTAATTCCTTGCTTTTACGTCGTCAATTTCCTCCGCTCTCATCGACGAAGGAAAGCGAAAATTAAAGCAATTACCGATTTTTTCTCGATAAATCCATCAAGCACCAAAAAGAGCGACTCTCTTATTCTTTGTGTGATAAGTTTCACTGATACAGGAGCGATCAATCTCTGTGTATTCTGTGTCTTTGTGGTTCGTTACCCAAGAGAGCCAAGATGGTATTTTGTCCCTGTCTTTGTCAGTTGACGGAGACAGGAACAAATCGGGTTAAGCGGTAATTCTGGTCAGGGATTGGCCTTGATAATTGTTGGTAATAATCTGGTGAATAGATTCAAAAAATCGCCGACAACGATTATTAGTTCTCAGGGGCAATTCATGATTTTTTACCAATAAATCGATCTGAAGTTCCGAGCTAGTGGGAGGATGAATAAACAATTCCACTTTCACTAACTGGGGAAAGAAAGCATCGTTAGGAACTTCCGATAAAAGCAAGACATCGGTCCGGCGCTTGATGATTTCAAATTCACCCAAACTTAATATATCATCGTATAAAAACCCGGTCTGATGAGGAGAAATCCCGACAAAATAGGAACAGCAATAGCGAGCCATGGCAGGGAAAAGATGATAAATTGGTCAAGGTTAATCGGTCAAAATCAGGCCATTGAACTACTACAAAGAGCGCTTGAAGTCAATTCGATCGCTCCCGCTTACTTATTCGCCGGCGCTAGGGGGATCGGACGCAATCTGGCCGCAAAATGTTTCTGTCAAGACTTGTTAACTAGAGATCGATCGCCGGAAGCAAGAGAATTAATCCTGAAACGCTTTCTCGGGGGCAATCATCCCGATTTACTCTGGATTGAACCCACTTATCAACACCAAGGCAAACTGCTCACCGCAAAAGAAGCACAGGAAAGCAATCTCAAGCGTAAAGCCCCCCCGCAAATCCGCATCGAACAAATTCGCGAGATTACTAACTTTTTAAGTCGTCCTCCCCTGGAATCGGCCCGCTCTGTGGTGGTGATCGAGGAAGCAGACACCATGACGGAATCGGCGGCAAATGCGCTCTTAAAAACGCTTGAGGAACCGGGGAAAGCCACTTTAATCCTGATTGCTCCCAGTCCCTCCTCTTTACTACCGACTCTCGTTTCTCGCTGTCAACATATCCCTTTTCAGCGTCTTTCGGAAGAAAATCTCGCTCAAGTCCTCCGCTCTAACGGACACGCTCGCGTTCTCAATTATCCGGCAATTCTCGGTTTAGCCCAAGGTAGCCCCGGAGAAGCGATCGCTGCTTTAGAATTTCTCGACAGTCTCCCCCAAGATTTACCGCGATCTTCCGGCAAATTTCCCCTAAAACTCTCCCAAGCACTGGAATTAGCCAAAATTATCGCTCAAAATCTTGACACGGAAACCCAATTATGGTATGTGAGTTATCTTCAGTATGAGGATTGGCAACGACGACGAGAGCGATCGATTTTAGAAATCTTGGAAAAAACCCGCCGGCAGCTGTTAGCCTACGTTCAACCCCGTTTAGTCTGGGAATGCACTTTCTTGGCATTAGCCAAGCTATCCACCGCCCAAAAGCCTTAAAATTGTTATATTTATCGATCGAGTGGGGAGAAAGACCATGAAAATCAAATCCTTAGTTTTGCTGATTCTGTTAACCTTGACTACGGTTTTAGGCGCTTGTCAGGGAGGAAAAGAAGCCGAAGAACCGAAAAATGGCTCTCCTGCGGTGGAATCCCCCCAAAAAAACGAAGATAGCGATGAAGACGGGGAAAAGCAGCAAAAAGACGGTGATAATGACCAGAATAAAGGCGATGACGATGATGATGACTAGGGTTTGCGGCAAAAAGTTTTTCTTGGGGGCAGGGTGTGGGGTGTGGGGTGTGGGGTGTAGGGTTTTACCGATTTTGAAGGGGTCAATTACCTAATTTTCAGGGAAAAAGTCCCTGAATTTTCCCCCCGATCACTCCCATATCTGGTACTTTTTGATTTACAAAATAGGCGTATTCAGCCACAATCTGCCGGAATTCTCCCCCATCGATCGTTTCTTTTTCGATCAGCAGGTCCACCACTCGATCGATCACTTCGCGATGATCCCGGACAATTTGCCGAGAAATTTCATGACAGTGTTCCACGATCGATCGCACCTGATCATCGATGCGAGTAGCGACCTTCTCAGAATACTCGGAACGAGTCATCAAACCGCCACCGAGGAACACCTCACCCCCTTGACTTTCTAGGGACAAAGGACCCAAATCGCTCATCCCGAAACGAGTCACCATCTGACGCGCCATATCAGAGACTTGCTGTAAATCGCCACCGGCACCGGTAGTCACCTCATCATAGCCGAAGATTTCTTCCTCAGCCGCCCGACCACCTAAAGCACCGGAAATCCGGGCCATTAACTGCGCTTTCGTGGTTAAACCCTGTTCTTCGTTGGGAGTGAACCAAGTTAAACCCTGGGCCTGTCCCCGGGGAATCAGAGTCACTTTCTGGACGGGATCGTGATCTTTTAAGAGCGTACCCACGATCGCATGGCCCACTTCATGGTAAGCGATTAAGCGCTTGCTCTTGCTATCGACTAAAGGAGTGCCTTCCATACCGGCGATAACGCGATCTACCGCGTCATCTATCTCCAGGAGGGTAATGGCATCTTTACGACGACGGGCGGTTAAAATTGCCGCTTCGTTCAGTAAATTGGCTAAATCTGCTCCACTGAACCCCGGAGTGCGACGGGCGATCGCTTCGATGGAAACGTCGTTGGCCAGCTTTTTATTGCGGGCGTGAACGTCTAAAATCTCTAAACGACCTTTAAAATCGGGCGCATCCACGGTTATTTGCCGATCAAAACGGCCTGGACGCATGAGAGCGGAATCGAGAACATCGGGGCGGTTAGTGGCGGCAATGATGATAATTCCCGTATTCCCCTCGAAACCGTCCATTTCTGTCAATAATTGGTTTAGGGTTTGTTCCCGTTCATCGTTACCACCACCGATACCGGCACCCCGTTGACGACCTACCGCGTCAATTTCATCGATAAAGATTAAACAGGGAGCATTTTCCTTGGCTTTTTTGAACAAATCGCGCACGCGAGAAGCACCGACACCGACGAACATTTCCACAAATTCCGAACCGGAAATGCTGAAGAAAGGTACACCCGCTTCACCGGCGATCGCTTTAGCCAACAGGGTTTTACCCGTACCAGGAGGGCCAACTAACAGGACTCCTTTGGGGATTTTGGCACCGACGGCGGTAAATTTCTCCGGTTGTTTGAGGAAAGTGACGACTTCCTGTAATTCTTCCTTCGCTTCGTCAATTCCCGCCACATCATCAAAGGTGATGCCGGTTTTTGCTTCCATCTGGAAGCGAGCTTTTGATTTACCAAAACTCATCGCTTGACCGGGGCCGCCTGGGATATTATTAGAACGGCGGAACAGGAAAAAGAGAGCGGCAATCAGCAAAAAGGGGAAAAGTAGATTACCGAGGAATCCCCACCAAGCGCTTTCATTCCGCATCGGGTGAGCATCGAAACTAATTTTAGAATCGCGTAAACGGGCGATCAAATCCGGGGAATTGGCCGGTAAATCGACCCGTAGGCGTTGTACTCGGTTTTCTAGTTCTGGATCTAGGGCCTGTACGATCGCGGTTCTGCCCCCTTCGTAGAGATCGACGCTAACAACCCTACCACTGTCTAGGTATTCTAGAAAGCGTCCGTAGGTCATGCGGGTAGTGGCGGTGTTATTGCCGATATTACTGGTGGCGGTGGCAAAAGTGCCTTGCCAGAGGAAAAAACCGACCACAAGGGCGGGCAATGTCCACAGTAAAATCGTTTTCCAGGATAGTTTCATGTTTGTTTAGTGGTTCTAGGATAAAGATTTTTGCTTAACTCATTTAGCTGTTTTTGTCAAGGATTTTAGGTTATTTTTTCGAGATTAATCCCCGCAGCCAATTAAATCTTAACTAAATGTAACGTAATTCTCATAATTCTGACAAGAATGGTGACGAGAGATTTTGGCTCTCTTGGGTTTGGTGGGTAAAATGTATTCTAAGATACATTCCTCCTAGCGGGGGGGTGGAACGAACCACAAAGACACAAAGGACACAAAGATTGATCGCTTCTATGTAAGTTAAACTTATCACACAGAACCGAGAAGAGCCAGATTTTTTTGGTTCATTTGTTCTAGCAAGAGTCTCATGGTTTCTGGGATCAGCTGTACTGAATTTAAACTGCCTCAAGGTATATACTATATCTATTGATACGAAAATCATCTCTAAGATATTAGAATTGCTTCTTTTTCCCATATTTGATAATTTTGCTAGATGTAACCAATTAAAGATAGAGTTAGTATCTCAACAAAATTTTTACCCTGATTTGACCTTTATTCACGAGCCAACAGGAGCTAAGTTTGCTGTGGATAGAAATTACTATTGATGAGGAGAGTGTTTAGTGAAGTTAACGCCACTTGTGCCACCGATTAAGTGTCAAGGAATTAAAACTAAATTGGTAAAAGATGTTAAAAATATTGTGTCTGATCTGAGCTTTGGGCGTTGGATAGAACCCTTTTCTGGATCGGGGGTGGTGGCTTTTAATATTAATCCCAAAAAGGCTTTACTTGCGGACACAAATACTCATATTATCCAGTTTTATAATAATCTAAAAAATCAATTTATTACCAGTAAAACTGTGAAGCTTTTTTTGCAAGAAAATGGTCAAGTTCTTAAGGAGCAGGGAGAAAGTTATTATTATCAAGTACGAGAAAGATTTAATCAATCTCCTAATTCTCTAGATTTTTTATTTCTCAATCGCTCCTGTTTTAATGGCGTGATGAGATTCAATCGTAAGGGGCAGTTTAACGTACCTTACTGTCATAAATCAGAACGATTTTCTCAAGCATATATTACCAAAATAGTCAATCAAGTTATTGCCCTAGAAAATATTCTTATTAAAACTGATTATAATTTTCAAGTTGCTGACTTTCGAGAGACTTTATCTAATTGGCAAAAAACAGACTTGATCTATCTCGATCCTCCTTATTTAGGGAGACACACCGATTATTTTAACTCTTGGTCTCAAGAGGATGAAGATTGTTTGGTGACTATTTTAAAGGATATTTCTTGTCGGTTTATTTTGTCCACTTGGCACAGTAATCAGTTTAGAAGCAATCCTTTAATTAAAAAAAATTGGAGTGCTGATAAGTTTTATATCTATACTAAACAGCATTTTTATCATGTGGGTTCCACAGAAAAATTACGTCATCCGATCACCGAAGCGCTCATTACTAACTTTAACATTCCCTTGTTGCCAGAGCGAGGAACTGATTTGCAACAACTGTCATTATTGCCATCGACAGCAGAAAATGAGGGAGTGAGAACAGTCTAGAAGATGCCTAGTTGCTAATTCTCACTCCTTACTATTTAGGGTTTGCTGAATAAATCTAAAAACCTTATCCAACAAAGTTTTTAGACTTTTTTTCCCTCAAAAAGTGCCGACCATTGGAGTGATTGGGGGGAAAATTCAGGGACTTTTTCCCTAAAAATTAGGTAATTGACTCCCTCAAAATCGGTAAAACCCTACACCCCACACCCCACACCCCACACCCTGCCTCCACGAAAGACTTTTTGCCGCAAACCCTATTTATCCTTGGCTTTGGCGCAGATGGTCGTTAATTTGGCGTTTACGCTTTTCTTGGGGGGTAGTGCTAGTAATTTCGCCAAAATCTTGACTACTCATGGAAAGATGGGACATTATCTTTCTTTTGCGCTCTTTAGCAGTTAATTCCGGTGAAGGAGTTACTGGAGGCGGCGCTGCCACGGGTTCCGCTGCCACCGGGGGAGTTTCCACAATTGGCAGCGGTTTTTGGGGAATATAGTCAGCACCAGTGGTACTTCTGGAGAGATGATCGAGAATGCGCCGTTTGCGATCGTCAGTAGCCATAAAAATCTTTGCCAGTCTAGTGTGAACTTTTGTAACTATCACCCATTGTCAAACATCCCTATCTCCTTGAGAAGTCAAGGGAGATTTTATTTTCAGCGATTGAAGACATATAAAACCTGCGATCGCATTTATCTGGTCGTGGAACTGGGGGCGTTCTCGCCCAAGGTGATAAGATAAAAAACTAAGTCTTTGAAAATATGACAAAGGATTTATCTATCATGACACCCTCTTTAGCTAACTTTCTCTGGAGCCTTGTTTTAGGTGCGGTTATCGTCCTGATCCCCGCCACTATCGGTTTGATTTTCATCAGTCAATACGACAAGATCAAACGCACTTAATTTAATTTAACCCTAAAATGCCTAGACCGATTCCGTCTGGGCATTTTAGCTAATTTTGGAACTGGCAACAGCGATCGCACCGACTACCCGATATCCCTCTGTGCGTAAAACCTGCACAGCTTCCTCGATCGTGGTTCCTGTGGTATAAATATCGTCAATTAAGAGAATCGGCACTGATTTGGGTAAATTTTTCCCCAGTTGAAAAGCCGCTTGCATCGTCTTTTTTCTCGCCTCGGCTGCCAGACTAAATAAAGCTGCCGTGTTCTTAATCCGAATTAATCCGCGACTAGCCAGAGGATAACCGGTTAAACGACAAAAACCTTCGCCAATGACTTCTGCTTGATTAAAACCCCTTTCCTTTAATCTTTCTGGGTGGAGAGGGATAGGAATCACCGTCAAACGTTTATCGGTGAGGGGAGGACGAAGCAGCCAAGTTTCCCCCATGCAACTGCCTAGCAAAGAGCCGAGAGCGGGATGGCGATCATATTTCATTTTAGCGATCGCCTGTTTTAATTTACCTTCATAGCGTCCCCAGATAAACAGGGGAATAGAACCACGCCAGAGAAAAAGCGGGTTATTCTGACGATAGGCCTGTAATTGTCCCTCACAATCACGGCAAAGCTCTCGATCGCTCTGCCGTTGACAAAGAGGACAGGGAGACTTAAGAAATAAAGCGAGAAAAGGTTCGAGCATGGGAAGCAAAAGTTTTAGCTAGATGCTGATTTTCATCGTCAAAAACGGTCAAATAATGGGGATTACTCCGCTCGATCGAAAGACTAATCCCTTGCGCTCCTTCGGACTCTATATCCTGTAGATAACCCCCCTGATGCTGTTGTGCTTCCTCAAAAGAAGCAAAGGGACCAAAATAGTAGATACAGTGGGGATAAAGGGAGGTAATTTTCAGCCACCAAGGTGTGTTATCGTCAGAAATTTTATTTGTCTCCAAGAAAGATAAAATCATGTTCTGGTAGTGATAGGGGACAGGGATTGCAGGAATCAAGGACAGGTTTTGAGGAACTTTGCCCCTATAATTCCGATCTGCTGGCCAAAAAGTCGAGCTTTTGGCCAAAGAGAGTCTTTTTATCGTATTAGATTAACAAGGGGATCGGTCGCAAAATCAAAAGAGATTCTAAAAATTCCCCTCAGCCAAGGGGAAGCGGATCGAGATAGGATAGTAAAGAGTTTTTTTGTAGAAAGCTAAGGGGATCAGATAACTATGAGCCAGATCACGGACACGGATAAGAGTCTTGAGGCGATGAAGAAGTTTGCCGAACAGTACGCTAAAGGTACAAATACTTATTTCTGTAGCGATCTCTCGGTGACAGCGGTAGTAATTGAGGGATTAGCGCGTCATAAGGACGAATTAGGCGCTCCTTTATGTCCCTGTCGTCACTACGAAGACAAAGAAGCGGAGGTAAAAAATACTTTCTGGAATTGTCCCTGTGTGCCGATGCGGGAACGGAAAGAATGTCACTGTATGCTGTTTATTACCCCCGATAACGAGTTTGCTGGGGAAGAACAGGTAATTTCCCTCGACTATATCCAAGAAGTCCGCGAATCGATGAAGGGGCATTAGTATAGGGTAATGACAGCCAGCGCTTTTGGGCAAGGAATCGACGAATTTAATCGCCAGCAATTCTATGCTTGTCATGATACCCTAGAGGCTTTGTGGATGGAGTCCGCAGAGCCTGAAAAAACCTTTTATCAAGGCATTTTGCAGATTGCTGTCGCTTGTTACCATCTAGAAAATAATAACTGGCGCGGAGCGGTAATCCTTTTGGGAGAAGGGGTTAGACGTTTGCAACACTATCAACCCGATTACGAGGGGATCAACGTGACGCACTTGGTGGGGGAGAGTTTGGATCTATTAAACTTTTTACAGAATCTCGATCCCCAAGCTTTACCGGCAGTGCTAGAAGCGATGAAAAGCAATCAGGAACATCCTCATGCCCACCTCGATCGATCTATCTGTTCTCTGCCGAAAATCCTCAAAAGTCATCCCGTTCTCTAAAAAGCTAGATTAGTTAGTAAGTACAAACGTCTATAGGTGACATTTCTATGAGAGCAAGATACGCAAAAATCAGAGGATGGCTAGTTTCCCTCGTTTCTACTAGCTTAATCATGGGATTAGGTACTTCTCCCCTAGTCAAAGCACAGCAGAATATTGTACCGGGTAATGCCATGACAGTGCGATCGGATATTCAGGAGGCGAACTCAAAAACCGGGGTAATTACTGCTCGTGGTAACGTACAAGTGTTCTATCCTGCTCGCAAAATGCAGGCCACTTCCGCTCAAGCTCAGTATTTTAGCCGCGAACGTCGTTTAGTGATGACGGGTAACGTTTACGTTTTGCAGGAAGGCAACAGTATCCGCGCCGAAACGATGACTTATCTTGTCGATGAGGGCAGATTTATCGCTACTCCCCAAACCAGTCAGCAGGTGGAGTCAATTTATTTAGTCAAAGATAACGAAACTTCCCCCCAACCGGCTGCTTCTCCGACACCCGCACCCATACCTTCCCCTTCCCTCCCCGCTGCTCCAATTATTAACCCGCAGTGATTAGGAGTCAGGAATCAGAATTCAGGAGGAGATAGGGTGATAGGGTTTTGGGGTGATAGGGTGATGAGACAGCTTCCCCACGTCCCCACTTCCCCATTTCCCACTTCATAATTCATAATTCCCCCACTTCCTAATTCATAATTCATAATTCATAATTCATAATTCCCAACACCGGATAAAGATGACTTTAGTATTAGAAAATATCCATAAATCCTACGGTAAAAGGCTCGTGGTTAACCGGGTGAGTATTACTGTTGCCCCGGGGGAAATTGTCGGGTTATTAGGACCAAATGGTGCGGGAAAAACCACAACTTTTTATATCGCCACGGGATTAATTAAACCGAATCTGGGGCGCGTTTGGCTCGATCAAAAAGAAATTACCAAATTACCCCTTAATCAAAGGGCGCGTCTGGGTATTGGCTATCTGACGCAGCAGGCCAGTATTTTTCGTTATTTAACTGTATCAGAAAATATTCAGTTAGCCCTAGAACAGTCGGGAGTTCCCTTTTCCCAACGGGCAAATCGTCTCTATGATTTATTAAAAGAATTTCGCCTCGATAAGATTGTTCGCACTAAAGGAGCCTACGTTTCCGGAGGAGAAAGAAGGAGGACGGAATTAGCTCGCGCTTTAGCGGTGGGAGTCAACGGACCGAGATTTTTATTATTAGATGAACCTTTCGCGGGGGTGGATCCGATCGCCGTGTCCGAGATTCAAGCGATGATTGCTGGTTTAAGGGATCGTCAGATGGGAATTTTAATTACTGATCACAATGTGCGAGAAACTTTGGCTATCACTAATCGGGCTTATATTATGCGCGAAGGGCAGATTTTAGCGGCGGGAAGTGGCGAAGAACTTTATAATAATCCTCTGGTGCGTCAGTATTATTTGGGTGATAATTTTTTCAGATAATTGTTATTAATAAAAATCGCTGCATTATATCATGAAAGTTGGCAATTGGCAAGGAAATTTAAGTAGAATACCCGGATTTAGCATCTTAGACCGCTATATTTTTGTCGAGTTATTATTGCCCTTTTTATTTGGTATGGGTTTATTCACTTCTTTGGGAGTGGCGATCGGTACTTTATTTGATTTAGTGCGACGGATTACTGAATCGGGTTTACCTTTTACTTTGGCCTTAAAAATTCTCTTATTAAAAATGCCAGAGTTTATCGTTTTAGCCTTTCCCATGTCGATACTTTTAGCGGCTTTAATGGCCTACAGTCGTTTAGCCAGTGATAGCGAATTAATTGCTTTTAAAAGTATTGGAATTAGTGTTTATCGCCTAATAATTCCCGCCATTGTGCTAAGTTTAATAGTGACGGGATTAACCTACGTTTTTAACGATTATGTGGCTCCAGCTGCCAGTTATGAAGCTAATGCTACCATGACCAAAGCCCTACGACCAAATCGCAAATCTTTTATTGAAGATAATATTATTTATCCTGAATACGGCAAAGTGCGGCCAGCGAATGGAGGGGAAGCGCAAACGGTATTAAGAAGGTTATTTTATGCCGAAAGATTTAACGGTCAAGAAATGTTAGGTTTAACCATTCTCGATCGCACCCAACCGGAAGTTAATCAAATTATTACCTCAGAATCAGCTTCTTGGAATATTGAAAAAAATATCTGGGATTTTTATAACGGTACAATTTATCTAATTGATCCTAAGGGTTCCTATCGTAATATTGTCCGCTTTCAACATCAACAATTAGCCCTACCGCGTACCCCTTTAGATTTAGCTTTTCGGGCGCGAGATGGTTCAGAAATGACCCTTAGACAAGCGCGGGAATACCTAGAAATACTGCAATTAAGCGGCAATCCCACCAAAATTAGAAAATTGCAGGTTCAAATCGAGCAGAAAATATCTTTACCCTTTGTTTGTTTAGTTTTTGGGATGATTGGGGCAGCCTTGGGATTGCGTCCCCAAAATTCTAATAAAGCCACCAGTTTCGGTATTTGTATTGTCCTAATTTTCTCCTATTATCTCCTATCTTTTGTCACCAGTTCCTTAGGCATTGGCGGAGTTTTAACCCCCTTGATGGCCGCTTGGTTGCCCAACATTTTAGGATTAACTGCCGGGGGAATTTTGTTACTTCAATCGGCTAAGTAATCGAGGATTAGCGGTGGGAATAAAAGTTAATAATCATCAAATTTCTAGGGCTAATTTGTATAAACGACTGCGGGATAAATTAGTAACCTGTGCTAATTGTCTGCTGGCTTGCGATCGACTAACTCCCCGTTCTATAATTTGTTTTAATTCCCGTTTTAATTCCTCCTCGGATAATTGGATATTATCGGTTTTATCTTTGCCCATAACTACGATTGTAAATTCCCCTTTAGGAGTTTTATTCTCCTGATATAAATTAATCGCCTCGGCGATAGTTCCTCGCCAAATTTCTTCGTAAAGCTTGGTTAATTCCCGACCTAAAACTATCTTTCTCGTTGGGCCGAAAGTTTCGCGTAAATCCTCCAAAGTCTTAATAAGTTTGTGAGGTGCTTCATAAAAAACCATCGTTCTTGTTTCAGTTTTTAAACCCTCTAAGCGCTCTTGTTTCAGCTTTTCCTTACCCGGAAGAAATCCTTCAAAACAGAATCTTTCCGTGGGTAATCCCGACACCGCTAAAGCAGTAATTACCGCCGTTACTCCGGGGATGGGAACCACTTCGATATTAGCTTCTATACAAGCTTTAATTAACTCATAACCCGGGTCAGAAATCCCCGGCATTCCCGCATCAGTAACCAAAGCGATATCCTGACCTTGGCTGAGAATATTTAATAACTGATCGAGACGGGAAAGGCGATTATGTTCGTGGTAACTAATTTGAGGGGTTGGAATATCAAAATGCTGTAATAATTTGCCCGTGTGTCTGGTATCTTCGGCAGCAATTAGAGAGACTTTTTTGAGAGTTGCCAGGGCCCGCAAAGTCAGATCGTCTAAATTGCCGATCGGCGTTCCCACCACATACAATTTACCGATATTATTCATAAATTGGCTAAAAATAGGCTATTTAGTCGTATTTTAAGTGATCAGTACCCAGTAATCAGTAAACTAAAAACTCGGCTCTCCCAGGTTTGGTGGGTAAAATGTATTCTAAGATACAGTCTTGGGGCAGTGAGTGGAACGAACCACTCCAGACACAAAGGACACAAAGATCGATCAATCCTCTGTAAGTTAAACTTATCACACAGAACCTAGAAGAGCCAAAACTCACATCTGCTCACCGCTCACTGATAACTGCTCACTGATAACTGATAACTGAAGACCGATCGCTTTTCTCTGTTCAGGGATCGCCCAAATGGGGTAAAGTAGGTCAAGGTATGCTCACCCCTGTTATTGAATTAATCTAGTCTAAGGAGAACGTCTTAGTAATGTTAACCCTAAAAATCGCCGTTTATATCGTTGTTTCCTTCTTTGTCTTACTTTTTATCTTTGGCTTCCTTTCTGGCGATCCTACCCGTAACCCCGGACGCAAAGACTTTGAGTAGAAGACAATTAACAAACCGGTTCTAGGGTAAAGGCACAGGGAACAAGTTATTAAACTTTCCCTGTCTCCCTAGAAATAATGATCATGGTAGTATCAATGAGGTTCGCTCGTCCTCTATTTTGATCGCCGACTCGTGCAGTCATGTCTTTTTTTATCTTAGCTGTTGAACCACCTGCCCTGATTAATACTGTAGCCGAACCGGAAACGGAGGAGCGCCAAGTTGCTGAAAATATTCCCACGTCTGTAGTTCCCCTCCCTGTCACCCCAGCACCTCTAGAGGCAAAAAAGCCTTCAGAAGAGAGCGTTTCTATTCCCCTCACCGTCACTCCACCCCCGGAAACCGTCGAGGTAAAACCCTTGGTTCCCGATCAGGGTATTCCCCTAAAACCTTTACCTAGTAGTGCGGGGGATGCGGCAGCTTTAGGAAAACCCCTTTCTGTTCGGAATTCTCCACCCCCCGCAGCCGTTGGTGTCACTATTCATCCCGAAACCGAGATAGTTTCAGGATTAAATCAAAAAGCTCTTAACCAGAAAAATGGCTTAACTCGGATATTAGTGCGGAAAAAAGGCGAAAAAACCAGCCAAGAATACTTGATTTCCCTCAATAACAGCCTAGATCAGGCCGCGAATCCAGAAGGGGAAAGACCCCTAGAATTAGTGGCCGATGAGCAGGAATTTGACCAAAATCGGCAGATTATCACCGCTAGAGGTAATGTCACCCTGCGTTTTGCCCAAAGTGTACTAACGGCCGATCGCTTACAGATTAATCTTCCCGAAAAGTTAGCGGTAGCGGAGGGCCAAGTGATCCTAACCCGGGGAGATCAAATCCTGCGCGGCGATCGCTTTGAATATTATTTCGTCCAGGATAGCGGTGTGGTATTTAATGCCAATGGGGAGATTTTTCAACCCAGCACCGCTAGGGATTTAGGACAAACGCTGCCCACGGATGTGGGTGCGGGGGCCAGCAGTTCTTTTGGAACCCTAACCGATCGTTTGGCATTAAATCAACCCTTGCAGAGAATCACTACGGGAGAGGGTTTTCAATTTGTCGTCGGGGGACAGGATCCCAGTCGGCGTGATCGACAGAATATTAGTAGTCCATCGGGGGGAACGATTAATCGTGTCCGTTTTCAGGCCGAGCGCTTGAATTTTGATGGTAAGGTGTGGAATGCCACTAATGTGCGTCTGACAAATGACCCTTTTTCCCCCCCTGAATTGGAAGTTCGGGCCAATTCCGCCACTTTTCGCAGTACCGGCCCTTTTACCGATGAGTTGCGGATGAGTAATTCCCAGTTGGTTTTCGATCAACGGGTAGTGGCCCCCACTTTTATTAATAGTCTTACTTTCGATCGCCGTCGTCGTCGTCCTTTTTTAATTGCCCCGGGCTATGATGGGGAGGATCGGGGCGGATTTTTCGTAGAAAGTCCCCTAACTTTAGTGGAGACACCGAAGACTATTTTTGAGTTGACACCGCAATATTTAATTCAAAAAGTCCTTAATCCCGATGCTTTTCCCTCAGCTAACCCCGGAGGTGGCGAAGTTTCGCCCCTTAGTCCGAAAGCTTTTGGTTTATTGGGCAATTTTGCCACTAATTTCGGTGAGCGCTCGTTTTTGCAAGCAACAGCCTCTTTTTCTAATTTAGATTTGGAACAGATCGAAAATAGTGTTCGTTCTAAGATTCGCTTTCAACAGACGATCGGACAGTTGCAGGATCCCTATCTGCTCAATGTGGAGTACAATTATCGCGAGCGTCTCTTTAACGGTTCTTTGGGTTTTCAGACGGTTAATAGCAGTTTTGGGGCAATTTTGACCTCACCTGTGATTGTCATCCCGAATACGGATATTAGACTCAGTTATCAAGCTTCTGTTCAGAATATTAACGCACCCACCGATCGCAGTAATCTCTTAGCGGCCAATGCAACGGATAATGTTACTAATTTAAGCCGTTTTCAGGGTGCTGTCTCCCTCAATCGCAGTTTTTTACTCTGGTCTGCCCTTACTTTACCACCGACTCCCGACCAAGGTTTAAGATTTTCTCCTCTTCCCGTTCAACCCTATATTGCTATTGTCACTGGTGTCACTGGTGTCACCAGTTATTACACTAATGGAGAGACGCAAAATTCCGTCACGGGAACCGTGGGATTATTAGGGCAGTTTGGGCGTTTTTCCCGCAATTTTCTCGACTATACCGGGTTTAATATCAGTTTTAGTCAGGGTTTGGTTAACGGACAATCACCCTTTTTCTTCGATCGCTTTGTTGATCAACAAACAATGTCCTACGGTATAAATCAACAGGTATATGGTCCGATTCGTGTGGGTTTTCAGAGTGTTTATAGTATCGATCAAGCGAAGGAAATCAGTACAGAATATTTTCTCGAATGGAGTCGTCGCACCTATAGTTTAATTTTGCGCTATAACCCGGTGTTGCAGTTGGGAATACTCAACATCCGCGTGTCGGATTTCAACTGGACAGGCAACCCCGGCTATTTTGAGGGCAGCGATGTCCGTCCAGTGGTGGATGGAGTAACCCGTTAAGACTACATGGGAATTATGAATTATGAATTATGAATTATGAATGATGAATTATGAATTATGAATTATGAAGTGGGGTGTGGGGTTTTAGGGATTTTCAGATCGGGATTACCTCTCATTGAGACTCCCTTGACTAACTTCTATCCTCTCTTCAACGTGACAGAAAAGCTCCTAAAATTTTCATGGTGTTGCTCGTTTCATAATTCAACCCTTCTACTCCCTTAATATTTGTTTGTTCATAAAGTCTAGGAGAGCGTAAAGTGTTCTGACATTCTCCTGTTTTTAGGTTCCAAAGTTTAATCATCTCGTCTTCACCTGCGCTGGCCAATGTGTTACCGTTGGGACTAAAACACACTGACCTGACACTTTTAGTATGTTCACACAGGAGTTGATGAAGTTGACCTGTTTCAACATCCCAAATTCGGATTGTTGCGTCATCCCCCCCACTTGCTAGTAACTTCCCATCGGGACTAAAAGCTACTGACCATACCCAAGACTTATGACCTTCAAAACTATTAATTAATCTACCATCTTTGACTTGCCAAACTTTGACCGTTTGATCATCACTTGAACTGGCTAATCGCTGACCGTCAGGACTAAAGACAACAGACCAAATTCTTCCTTGATGACCTTTAAAAGTCCGCAAAGATTGAGTCATATCATCTTCAATAGACCAGAGTTTAATAGTTCGATCTTCACTACCAGTTGCTATTAATTTTCCATCAAGACTAAAATTTACTGATAATACCCAGGCCTGATGTTCCTCAAAAGTTTTAAGACAAAATCCTCTCGGAACTGACCAAAGCTTAACAGAATTATCTCCACTACCACTTACCAGCATTTGACTATTAGGACTAAAAGCGATCGACCATACGCGCTTTTGATGTTCTGGGGAAAAAGTGTACTTTTCATCTGTCCTAATATCCCAAAGTTTGATGGTGTTATCGTGACTGGTACTAGCAATCAGTTGACCATTCGCACTAACTGCGACTTGATGCAATAAAACCCAATAATCTTTTTCTTGTAAAATTTTAATTACTTTGCCACTTTCCCCTGACCATAATCTAATCGTTTGATCTCCACTTCCACTTATCAATGTTTTTCCATCGGGACTAAAAGCTACTGAACAGATCCAGTCAGTATGACCATTAATCTGTTGAAGACATTTATGGTTTTTGATAGACCATAATCGGATCGATCGATCTATAGAACCACTCAAAATATATTGACTATCGGTGCTGAAAGTAATCGATGATAATCGATTGCCATATCCCCTAAAACATTGAAGACATTCTCTGGTTTTTACTGACCATAACCGCAGTGTAAAATCTTCACTCCCACTGGCTATATATTGACCGTCCGGACTAAAAGCAATTGACCAAATCCAGCTTTCGTGTCCTGTTAAAGTATCAATATTTTGATATTCTCCTTCTATAATAGACCATATTTTAATGGTTTTATCCCCACTTCCACTGGCTAGAAGTTGACCATCGGAACTAAAGGCAACTTGCCAAACCCAATCTTGGTGTCCTGTAAGAGTATGGAGACATTCTCCCGTGTCAACTGACCATATTTTGATGGTTTTATCAGCGCTCCCACTGGCTAAAAGTTGACCATTTGGATTAAAAGCAACACCACCTACTCGTTCTTGATGTCCTTCAAGGGTGTGGAGACATTCTCCTGTTTCAACTGACCATATTTTAATGGTTTTGTCCTCACTTCCTGTGGCTAAAAACTTACTATCAGCACTAAAAGTAACGGCTCTAATAGGAGCATAATGTTTTTGAGAAGGGTGGGGCAAAGAATGACAATTTATAGATATATCTGTTGTAATAGACCAAATTTTAACAATTCCGTCTTGTCCCCCACTTGCTAGTAACTGTCCCTCGGAATTTAAGGCTACTGACCACACCCAGCTTCCGTGAGCAGGAAAACTTTTGCTTAATTCTAATTTTCCGTCTTGTTTGACTTTCCAGAGGTAAATCATCCCATGACTGTCACCAGTTGCTAAAAGCTCTTCTCTTGGAAAAGAGCGATTAAACTGACTGCAAGAAATTGATAAAATACTGCCACAAGTTTGAGGAAAAATACAGTCAAAAAACTGTGAATAGGAAAAATCTACTTGGTTGAGTCTAATGTTTGAAAAATCGACTTGTCGAATAGGGATATGGGAAAAATCGTAGCCGATTAAATGACCATTTTTCAGTATATTAAGTAAGTTAATAATATTGCCAGCAATGCCGCCAATTTGTCCAGAAGGTTCATTTTTTAATGTCTTTAAACAATCAATTAGTTTGCTTTCTAGATTATTTTCTTGAAAATTATGAATTAAGTTCTTAATTATTGGGTGTAAAATAACATTAACTTGAATCTTTCTTAGATAATCAGGAACAGTGGTTTTAGTCAAGGAATTACTTTTTAATAATTGGAATTTTTGAGTTTTGATTTCTTCGGTTGCTATGGTAATAATTTTTTGAGTGAAATATTCAATCAGTAGAGGATGTATGGTAAAGTAGTCATCTTTTTTATCTAACAGAATTTTGCTAGATAATGATCTGATCCCTTCTTGGATACTTTTACCATCAGGTTCAATGATAATATTATGTTCTAGTTCCGACAAAGAAACTGGATTTCGATTAATCGCTAACTCAAAAATAATCGCTTTTTCTAAATTAGATAGTTGCTGAAAGTAAGAATTTAAAATAGACTCAATTTTTTTTATCAGAAGATTCCCTTTTAACAGAAAATCCGAGAGATTATTATGATGAACTCGTTGAATATGATGAGCGATAGATTTGATGAATAAAGGATTGCCGTGACAGACTTGTTGAATTAAAAATTGCCATTCATCCTCTGAACCATGAAAGGTGTCAATATCTCTCAAAATTTGCCGTCCAGTTTGATAGTCAAGTCCTTGTAACTCTCGGAAATAAGTTGAAGTTTTATTTCCCACTAACGATTCAAGTTCTTGAGGAATTTTTCGACTGGTTATAATTAAACAGCTATTGTGCTTTGACTGACCAATTGCTTGTAAAATTTCGCTATATTCTCGATAGTTTTCATGCTCAATAATCGCATCAATATTATCTAAAAATAATAAACAACGAGATTTAGCTAGTATCTTAATAAATTTTATCAGTTTTATTTTAAATTTATCTTCTGCCTTAAAACTAATATTCTGTGAAATAATATTACTTGTATTTTCCAGAAATTCTAGAGGTAAAGGGGGATTCAAAAAAGACCAATAGATAACACGGGGAAATTCCTCTTGAATTTGCTCAATCAGTTTACAGACAAGAGATGTTTTTCCGATTCCTGCTATTCCGAAAATTCCGATAATTTTACACGGGGGACTATTTTGAAAAAACTTTTGTTTTAATAATTCTAGTTCTTTTTCTCTACCATAAATCTGAGAAATATCAGGAATTAATCCGAAATTATCATAATTTATTTCTGTTTTAACTGATGAGTTTTCAAGATTGGGAAATTTACGCTTATCCCATTCTTCCTCAAATTTCCACAAATTTTCTTCTGTAAATGAACTCCAAAGGTTGAGGGTGAAGTGCCTTTGTCGTGATCCTTGAGGATTCGTGCGATGATCTGTAAGGATTCCCCAATCTTTTAAAACATCAAGAACATTTCTCATCTGAATTGTAGTGAGGGAAATAACTGATGTTTTTTTAGTACCAGCGTTGCAAAAATCTACCAAAACCTTTAATTCTGTTTTGACAATTAGTTTTGGGTGAGGTTTATCATATTTCAACCAGTTATAGATTATTTTATCTGACCAATAAGCTTGATCTACTAATTCACCGTTTACATACGTTAATAATCTTCTTAACAAAAGAGAAAGTTGTTCTTTAACTGTATCACTTGTATTTAGTCTTGGCATAATCTATGAAGATAATTTTTCTCATTATAGCTATATTTTCAATGTTGATTAATATTTTCTAAGGAATCTGGGAAGGATTTGAGGGTTAAAAATTTTTCTGGGATGAGGTGGTCGCCTACTTCTATAGGAATTTTAGTATATTGAGGGCGTGATAAAGAATCGGGTTCAATTAAAACATGGTACATCGTTAATCGGAAATCAGGGTCAAGATTAACTAGGGCAGAAATAGCTCCATCAGAATTTTGAGAAGCATATTTTTTATTTGTTATATCATCAGTTTGTGAAAAACAATCAAAACTACTAGGATGTCTATGCCAAAGTCCAAGAAGTTCTATAGGTTCCTGATAATATCTTCCTATTTTCTTAGATAAATGATTAATATACTCAGTATCATATTCAAAATAACCTGGTTGAAAAATAGGATGTATGCCTGGATCTAATGTTTCGAGAATATACCATATATTAACTGTTTTTATTCCCAAGAAAATTCCACCTGTTTCTGTTTTAGAGCTTTCATAGGTTTCGGCTACAATTGCTAAAAAGGCTCTCTCTGAAAAAATAGTTTGGAGTTTTAAGTAGTTTAACATTTTCATAATTTTGATTTGAAGATAAGAATAGTTTGGCTCTTAAATAAAATAACTTTAAATTCCTGATAAAACTATCATCTTTTTCTTTGAGAAAGACTTTTACTCTGGGTCAAAGTTGGTGAATTTTTCTTCTTATATTCGCTTGCATATTGACGTTTCCAAGTATCTATCTCTTGAGAACTTACATTTTTCCCTTTAGCCTTTTGCCATACTTTTATCGCTTTATTAGACTCCTCATGACTAACCTTTAGATTTCTCATGGTATCTTTTGCTTTATTTCCCTCAATTCCATGATCATTAAGGACTCCAAGCGCACGAGATTCTTTTTTATTCAGTTGAGTTAGTCTGGGTCCTTTTTCTGGAAACAGTGTTACCTCTCCATTTGTATCTTTTGCTCCTGCTCGATAAGTGCGACCATTATCTAAAGTAAATCGGCTTGTTTCCTGTCCTTTAACTTTGGTTGTGCTTCTTGTTGCTTCCCCATTTTTAATTCTTCTAATGTCGTCCTTAATCATCTCTTTATTGCCAACAGTATTCGTTTCGCCTGCATTTTTTAGATCCCGATAAGACGCGGTGTCATAATGTTTTGATTTAGGTTCATCTTTTAAATTACTTAACTTGGCTTTTCCGCCGCGTCCTACTAAAAATTCTTTGTCTTTTTCAGAACTCATAGTTATCCTCCAATTAGTATTATATTAATTTTGAATAGTATAGATATTGTCATCGATTTGGTCTAAATTAATATAAATTTTTTGAACGTTATTTGAAGTATCTTTAACCAAGAAATATAGGTCTTCTTCATAGTCTTCAAAAGGAGAGTTATCAGCTACCATACATTGACAATGAAAATAATCAGCAAACTTTTTAGCGATTGCTATTTCATCCCCAATTTTTCCGATAGATTGTTCGATTAAATCATTTTGAGGATAAAGTGAGAGTAAAATTTTAAAATCTCCTTGTATTGATTCTTTTTCGCAAAGAAGTTGTATATAGTCTGGCATCTCTATTGTTATATCTTGGGTAACACAAATATCTTTTTTAGATAGAGAGAATAGCTGAATACAAGCATCAATAATTTCATTATCAGATAGATTTTTTGAAATAAAAACATTAACAGGAAATAAGTTGTGATTGTGGGACGATTGGTTATTTAAAAAGCCTTTTGAGTTAAACATAATATTCTCCTAATGGTTTTGGGTTGTGTTAATGGAAAAAAAACTTACATAGATTGATGATAAGGATTATCGTCATACATTCCAGCAAAAAAGGGATCTAGAAAATAAGGAACTTTCTGAACAGGAATTGGGGGCTTTCCACGCATAAAGATAATCGCTTCATCGGGACTTAAACGAGTAACTTCATCGGGCATAATTAAAGGACGTGGGGTTTCAGAAACAGTTAATGCTGAAGAACGCCCTCTGGAATTAGATATAGAAAAACCAATAGGATTATTAGAAGCACCTGTGTTTCTTCCTTCATTGGTACTTAATACTCTAATCGTGGTTTTTCCAGCTTTTTTAGAGACATATTCTGAGGTTTTAATATCTTGTATGCCAAAATATTGCTGAATAACTGTATTGCCCAGAAAAGTTTCCCAACCTTTGTTATAAAGTTCTTCAAGTTGAGATAAGTTTTGCAGAATAATCCATAAGGTAACGCCATAACCTCTAAGGTAAGTAACCCCTTGAGAAATTAAGTCCATTTTACCTAAATTGGCGGCTTCATCAAGCATAAATAAGGTGGGATAAGTGGGTTTACCGGGCTTTTTAACCATTGCTCTAATACAAGAGCCAATCCAAACCCTTAATAAACGTGAATACATGGCTATTTCAGCCGCAGGTAAAACAAAGTAAATTGAAATTTTTCCATTTTTTAAATCCCAAATATTAAAACTGCTTTTGGCTAAGGAAGTGACAACAGGACGAGAATCAAGAAACTCAGTATGTTTTTCCATAGCAGAGAAAACACTCATGCGTTCTTCATCCGCCATTCTTTCGATCATCACTGCTGTTCGTGCAATTAATCCATCTGCTTCGGTGGCTGATTCCATTGTTTCTATAATCGTTTCCCACTTATCTGAAGAAGCCATAACAATATTTCTGACTTCTCCTAGATTACGTTTTCCTTTAGGAGAAAAGAAAGCAACAAACATAATAATTCCAGATAAAATAGCTCTGGCTTTGTCATCCCAGTGAGGGTCTTTTTCTTCTCCTGTGCGTAAAACTAATAAATCAGCTAAGATTTTGGCTTCATCGGCAAAATTAGGGTTAGAGGGATCGATTAAATCTAAGGGGTTAAATTGGGCTTTAGAGGCATTAGGACATACATTAAAAGGGTCAAGACAATAAACTTTATGTCCTATATCTTTTCGCGCTCTGGCAGTAATTTCATAGTTTTCTCCTTTGGGATCTGTAACCACAATCGGCCCAGGATAGGTAAGAAGATTCGGCACAACGGTACTGATCCCTTTACCCGAACCAGTTCCAGCAATTGTAATTAAATGTCCTTCAGGATTCCAGCGAATAAATTCTTGATTATTGGATAAAGATTTACCCAAAATTAATCCCACTGAACTATATAAATGAGCATCTTTAATTTCCCTATCTGTTGCCCAGTGAGCATTGCCTTGATCTTCGGGTTGCGCTCCAAATCCTAATGATTTACCTCTTTTTTTGAAACCTTGTAAATTGGGAGCAGAAAATCCTGAAGATCCTGAGAATAATCCATTAAATAACATAAAAGGTAACTGAATAATTGCTGCTAAAATTTGGAAAGTAATTTTTAGAGTAATTGTGATTAGTTGAACAGTGAGATTAAGAAATAAACTAATAAGGCTCATGATGGTGGTTAAGAAAATTCAAAGGTTTACCAAGAAAATAATGATCGTATAAGTAATAAAACTCCCGATTAGATTATTTACCACGTCCAGAAGAACGCTCATTTTCTTTTCCACGAATTTCTTCAGCTTTTCTTCTTGCTTGATTAGCTTTATTTTCTTTATCAGTTCCTTCCTCCATGGCTTTTCGATACTTAGAAGTATATTTAACGGATTCTGATGTCATTTGACCATGTTGTTGAGCTTTCTTATCATAAGCTTCAGCTTTTTTGAAGGATTCATTAGCTTGCTTTTCATATTTTTGAGCTTGTTTTTCATAATAGTCTGCATCTCGTTTGAAAACCATAGTTTCCTCTTTAATTGAATTGACAATAAGGTTTGAATCTACTAAAATTCGCTAAAATCGCTGACAATATTTAATTTTATTTACCAGAATTTCAGCCAATTATTTGATTTTTGATTTGGTTCAGGATTGATCGGCTCGGTTTCTTGCGGTTTGGTTGTTGTTTCTAAACGAATTTGTCCACCACTTTCTGTTAATTCTTGAGCAATAGTACTAAAGGTTTCAGTCAATTGGTTTAAATCCGTAAAGAAACTTAGATCATCTCGTGAAGAAATTTGTCTTAAAAATTCTTGATCAGCACCACCAAATCCAATGGCAATAATTTCTATCTCCATTTTATGACAAAGTTTAGCTGCTTTAATAGCTTGTTGCTGATTTGCCCAAACTCCGTCGGTCAAAATAATACCATATTTTAAATCTTTAGCCTTTCGTAAAATCCGACATATTTCATCAAAAGGATGAGCAGAATTGCCATAACCTGTGCGTCCTATGGATAAATTTTGAATACCATGATTAATTTTTCTGATATTTTGAGAACTATTAACAGTTGTTAAAGTTTTATCAGAAAATTCAATAATTCCAATAGATGTTGTAGTTAAATCACATTGAGTAACAAAACTTTTTGCCGCTTCAATTGCTTCATTTAGAGGCCTACCATTCATACTACCAGAAAGGTCAAACGCCATGTAAATATTCAAATGTTCTCGCACAACTGTTTCTTGAGGAGATTTAGTAAATCGATCATCTGGAACATCTAAGGGGACTGGTTCAATGGTTAAAGTCAAGGGTTTTTGGGTACTCCTTTCAACCGCAGAAACTTCAACAACACCACTCAAATTATAGGAATAAGTGATGTCAATAATTGCTAATCGCGACTTGACCATCGGAATGTCAGTAAAGACGTAATTTCCAAGATAAACACAACTCATAGGATCTAAGGTTTCCCCTTGTGTCATAAAGACTTCTAGTTTATTTTCTTCTCCTTTTTTGACTCGAAATTGATAGGGACGGGTTTGTTGGGAGGGAATCGGTTGATTTTTGGAAATAATAATACTATTAATATATTTATCTCCATTTTCACTAACAGCAATCATTCCTAAACTATGACTAATAACATCACTCGATTTTTTCACTCCTCCTAAGAGTAAAGTTTCAGTAGATTGAGTTTTTCCTGACAAAAATAATTGAGAATTTTTTTGTTGTTTTGCTTCTATATCTATTGCGGCTTGAATCGCTGCCCCTAATGCGACGGCTTCATCGGGATTCACTCCACTTAGAGGTGGTTTACCTGACATTTCTTCTACATATTCACGCACCATTGGCATTCTCGTAGAACCCCCCACTAAGACTGCTCCCTCAATATCTTTCCATGTTAAATTAGCTTCATCAAGGACAATATTTACTAACATTTGTGTTCTTTCGATTAAGTCTTTTGTTAATTGCTCAAATTGTTGACGGGTAATTTCATAACTAGCTTGATGTCCTCCGCCTTTAACCGATACTTTAACCGCTTGTTTTGTTGACAAGCTAATTTTAGTTTTTTCTGCTAAAATCATTAATTCATTAAAGTCTTCTCCCATTAATTCCACGCCAAAATCTTCTTCAAATTGGGTAGCGAGAAATTGTAAAATGCGATCATCCCAATCTTTTCCGCCTAAAATATGATCTCCGTCTGTAGCAATGACTCGAAGTTCATCTCCTGTAACTTCTACTAGAGAAACGTCAAATGTTCCACCTCCAAGGTCATAAACCAAAATTTTTGAATTATTTTGATTAGGGCGAACTCCATAAGCGATCGCAGCAGCGGTAGGTTCATTAATAATTCTAAGAATATTAAAGCCAGCTTTTTTCCCTGCTTCAATGGTAGCTTCACGCTGCATATTATTAAAATAAGCAGGAACAGTAATCACAGCATCGGTGACAGATTGACCTAAAAAATCTTCGGCACAGTGTTTAAGATAGGAGAGAACCATTGAAGATAGATCAATGGGGGTATATTCTTGATTATTCTCTAAATAAAGGGCGTGGGGATTGCCCATATCTCGCTTAAAAAAGGCATAAACTTGTTCATCTCCTAATGCTTGTTTTTCTTTGGCATCATCGCCAACAAGGGGCGGATTACTACCTAAATCAATAACGGAGGGAGTAATTCTTTTTCCTTGGTTATTAGGAATGACTTCCGGTTTGCCATCTTTAATATAAGCGACAACTGAAAAGGTAGTTCCGAGGTCAATACCAACAAAATTGTTCATGATTTTATTATTTTAGTTGTCAGGGTGAATACTTTATAAAAAGTGAGGAGAATGGAAAATAAATTATTCTCCATTCAGAAGGCAAAGGGGGAAAAAATTAGCTATAGACCAAACTAGAGTTGCGGGCTTTCATTGCTTCTTTTTCTTCTTGGGTTACACCCCCTTCTGTTTTAATAGTGACAGTAGCATCTCGACCTGTTGATAGTTCTTTAGCATACATCTCAAGCATTCCTTGTTCATTTAATTTAAAAGTGACATCAATAGGAGTACCTTGAGGTAAACCACTAGGAAGGCTTATTTCTGCTTGCCCAATTTCTGTACTCAGGTGTAATTCATAATATTGATCAGTTGAAGAATTTTGTGCAATTAACAGTTCAACACTTGTTTGATTCGCTGATCCTGTACCAAAACGTTGAGTAACATCTGCTGGAACAGGATCATTTTTCTTAATCAAATTAACCAATTTTTCTTCATTTTTTACACGTGCTTTAATGCCAAAACTACAACTTGTCACATTAATAATTTTGGTTTCGGTTGCTTTTTGAACTTCACCTAATGTTAAACCATTATTTTCGGCAACTTCTTGTTCAGCTTTCTGCTTAGTTTTTTCTGGTACATCTTCAAGTTTAACGTCTTCTGGTTTGAGCCCAAGGTCCTTAGATATGGTGATAAGAATTTCTTGATCCAGCATTAATTTATGACCATAGATAGCGGCACCTTTAGCAACGGATTCATCGGGTTCACAAAACTTAGGTTCTTTGCCAAATTCTTCTTGAATACGACGAGCAACTTGAGGCATCTTAGTAGAACCTCCTACCATTAAGATTTGGTCAAAGTCTTCAACTCCTCGCTTTTTCGCTTCAGCAATAGCGATTTTAGTCAACTCAATCGTTCTTTCTAATAAACTGTTCGTTAATTCATCAAAAGTTTCACGAGTCAGTTCAATTTTTTTTCGTTGCATATTGTGCATAACAGGAATAGAAGTTTCCCCTTTTTGTGTTAGGGTTTTTTTTGCGTCTTCAGCCCGAACATATAATTCTTGTAAAGTTTCAGAGGACTCTAAAGGATCCTCACTAGATCCTGTTTCTTCTTGCCATTGTTGAGCCAAATAAGTCACAATGGTTTCATCCCAATTTTTTCCACCTAAATCATGATCTCCTTCGGTACAAACAACAGTTATATTACCACCCTCAATCTTGATTACAGTAATGTCAAAAGTTCCCCCTCCTAAGTCATAAACTAAAACCGTCTGGTCTGCTTCTTCATTGACTCCATAACAGATAGCTGCTGCTGTAGGTTCATTAATAATACTACGCACATTTAAACCAGCTGTTTCCCCTGCCAATTGAGTCGCCTCTCGTTCACGAATACCAAAATAAGCAGGGCAAGTAATCACCACATCTTTGATTTGATAACTGGTTTGTTGTTCAGCATCTTTTACTAATTTACGGAGAATATAAGAAGAAATTTCTTCGGGGCGATAAGATTCTCCTTCGTGTTCAAAAGAAAACCCCTCTTTACCCATGAAGCGTTTAACCATATCTACAGTATTATCTGGCTCAAGCATACTGCTATTTTTCGCTTCCTTACCAACAATTCTTTCCTCACCATTAAATTGCACGACTGAGGGAGTGGTTCGGTCTCCTTCCATATTAGCAACTACATTAGGACGACCATACTCATCAACATAAGCGATACAGGAATAGGTGGTTCCTAAGTCAATACCAAAAATAGGGGTAATTTTAGACATTTTCTTGGTCTCCTTGACGTTTTTTTGAACGGGTTTATTTTGATTCAGTTGATTAGCATCAGGCTCTGCTTCAACTTGAGGGTTATTGAGTTGAAAATTTTGCTGAAAATAATCAGCTTCAATTTGCCTTGAATTTGGATTTTCCATTACTTCCTTAATTTCAGGAAGCATTTGTAAGTAGGTGTTATATTCCATCCGATATTTAGGATGTTTGCTTTTTTTAGTCCACTCAGTTTGTTTCAGAGTAAAAATTTCTTGAAATACTGATTCAGACCAAGGTTGATTCGGGTCAATTTCCAGAAGTAAGAAGAAATTCGGACGGGAGGAATCAATCATAAGAAAATAAGTGAATGAGGTAAGAAAAAATTTTTTGGTTTTTATTGATTGGATACATAACGATAGACACTAACGGTTTCTGGACGAACAATTCGCTCTTGATACTGTAACCCCATCCGCAGATGCTCTACAATTTGTTTATCGAGAGTAGAGTCATCAGTATTAATAATTTTTTGCGCTTTTTGTTTACTACGGTCATAAGTTTCACTGTCATTTTGATAGAATTTAAACCCGTAACGGCTAACTATTTCTTCAATTTCTTCAGTGAAGCTTTTTAACTCGGATGCTATGGAATTGGCAGAATTAGATTCAGATAAATTACCATATTTCTTAGTCAGTAATTGGAGATGATCGTAAATGCTAGTAATGTCCATAATTAAGGGTCGTAAAATTTTAAATACTATATCTTCTCGATAATCTTGCAACTCTTTATGAAGGGCATTAATGGTACGTTCTTTGCTCTCATCGTATTTAACTTTGACTTCAAAATCTTTTTGTAATTGAGCAATAGCTTGATGAATGTTATCAATTATTGGCTGAATTAAGTTGAAGTTATTAGGGGTTTCTTCTTGAATATTCTGCTCAATATTAGGCACATTATGGGGCATAGATTTAAGTTTTTCTGGATTGAGGGGAGATTTTTCTAATTCAGGATGAGGTAATTTATCCTCTTCTAAATTAAAAATATCAGAGGCAGAATTTTGCTCTAGCATTGGGTTTTTGTCATCTGTGATTTGTTGTGAATTAGTCATTTGAGAATTACCTCCTTGGTAAGTTTTAGTAAATTTTAACTAGCGGATAACTTGAGAGCTTTCAATTTTCCAACTCCCATCAACTAATTTCAAGTTATAAAGAACAGTTATTTTTCCTGTTTTGCTATTTTGAGGGTCAACTCTATCATTGATATAGAGAGTTTGTTGCTCAGTTACACTAACTTGAATACTAGCTTGATTACCATTGATAACGAATTTTTCAACGTTATCAATTGTTTGCTGTCCGTATTTATATTGACTATTTTTCTTCTGTAAATAGTCGATAGAACCGTTATAACCAGCTGTTTTTTGATACTGTTCACCCGTTGTAATTTTCTGAGCAATTTGACGGTCATAAGGGGGAGCAAACATTGTTCTTTTCGCTTGTAACCATTTGTTAATAAGATTGACAGCATCTTGTTGTGAAAGGGTTGCTGTTGAAGAAGAATCAGTAAATATTTGTTCTGCAATGTTTTGGTCAGAAACAAGAGCCACAGGGGAATTATTAGGTGAATATGAGGTAGGAACAACTTCTGATAATTCATTTCCTTGCAATTTGAAAGTTTTAGTGACTTTTAGACTGGGACAACAAGCTGCATCGCCAGGCCCATTAGTAATAAGTGTCAGTTTAATCTGATTATTTTTTATTTCTACATTTTCAATTATTGTCCGATCTCCTAAGTAAAAATTAGATGTTTGTGTAGGGATGTTATTTTGATTAAGGATGACAAGAAATGACTTAAATATTCCACTCCCACCACCATTTTCTGCTAAGATCACCACCCCATCTTCTGAGCTATCATTATTAATATCTCCGAAGTATATTTGCTCGATTTCAACTGATTGACCCGTAGCACTATTTGGTGATTGTTGAAAAAATTTACCGTCAGTTAATGGGTAGGCTGTGTTATACAAGGTATAAGTCATGTTTTTTAGTTTTTCTTCAGTTAAAGTTTTGTCACTTATTTGAGATTGAGGATTACTTTTTTTAATTTCTGAAGATTGAGAAGAATTAGAGGGTTGAAGCGTTTTAACAGTCCAACGAATAATGGAATAACCACCGAACAGCACACCAGCCATAATGGTTGCGATAAACACAGGTAAACCATAATTAATCCACGTTGTTGAACGCAAAAACTGCCAAATAAATGAGGCTTTATGGGGTAAAGTATTGGTTTGTTCCATAAGCCATACCATTGGTTCTAAAACTCGGACACCATCAAAAGAATTGGAAGAATTACTACTGCCAATTGTCTGATCTCTAAAACCAATATTTGAACAAGAGAAAAATCGAACGTTAGAAAAATTCAATTCTATATTACGAACAAGATTCCCTGCTCCATTATCTTCTAGGAAATTTTTGATTAAAATATTCATCGCATCCTGCTCATTTGTTATGTCAGAATGGCTCGCCATATATTCACGAGCTTTATAAACTCCAATTTGTTGTTCAAGGTCGGCACAATCCACTTTAGTAACAATAATGGCAACAGGTTGAGTAAATTTTTTTCCTTTTCTTTTCTTTTTATTCTTTTCAAATAAAAATAACATTCTTTCATAAGCGGCATCTAAGTCTTGGTTGGGTAAATCCTGAATATCAGCATTGTTTGAAAGTGCGTCTTGGTATCTTTGTCTAACTTGCTTAATCGAAAAAGGATCAATGACAAAAAAAGCTCCATCTACATACTTGAAGTATTTTTGTAACTCTGCTTGTTCATCAGTATCTATATATTCTCCTGCTAAATCGTAGAAATACAAAAGATTAGGGACAGCTTGATTAGTCTTTTTGACTTCTAAATTTAACCCTTTGGCACTATCACCCGCCGCAGAAGTTTTGAGTAAACGTTGACCATTTTTTAGGGAATTAATATTGTCTTCATACTTTCGAGCGTGTAAAGAATTAGGTATGCTGACATCTAAACTATGAGCAGGAGAATATTCTTCTGTAAATTGTTTGATTGCCATAAACATATAATGGCTTTTACCAGAGTTAGGAAGTCCGACAACTGGAATATGAGCGTTGATTCCCCCAATCCCATCTAAGGGGTGTTTACATTCTGGATTAGGACAAACTTTTGTCAATAACTTATCTCGTCCAAGATAGGTAAGAGTTGGTAAAGATTTGCTACAAACTCTAGAATTATTAGTATTAGGTAAATCTCCTTTACAAGTATGATTAAAAACCCCATAAACACTCGGCCAAAGTCGAGTATGTTCTGTTGAACAATCTGGACAAATGTAGGTGGGAATTTTCATCGGTTCATGGCATTCTGGACATCTGTAGTAAGTTTTATAAAAGCTACTATATAGGTAGTTTCCTACGGTCAAAAACAACATTAAAAAGCTCGTAATCATTGTGCCGATGACACAGAAAATAAATTGTATTCCTAAAAATAGGGCAACAATGACAGAAGCTGCTACAAAATGAAAAAACCATCCAATCATTAAACCGAGTGCTGGTCCGTAAAATCCCATTATTGCCCAAACTTTTTGCCAAATATTACCAGACCATGAAAAATGTCCATTAGAAAATCTATTTTTCGCAATTTCTAGCCATTTTCCTGCATCGTCTTTTGTACTTTGCCATACATTCATACTAACAAATCGCATGACATACCAAGCTGCACCATAGATATACATTAATTTGGCTTTTTGTGCTTTAAAGAATTTAATTGATTTTTCTTTATCCAGATAAGACTTAGTTTTAGTTACTTGAAGCCCTTCGTAAAAAACCTGAATAAAGTTCTTAATACCAACACCAATACCAGCAATAGATGTAACTGTTGCACATAATATGATGACAATTATAGTTAACCATGAGATTATGGTTAGAGTTGGTATAACTATATGAATAATAAAAAGATATAGAAGCCATAAAACAAAACCAGTACCTATTAAATAAAGCAAAACTTGCATATATTTTCCTCCTTAATAAACAAAATGATCGGTAAGTTAATCAACTAAAGAAATTAGAAATTTTTCCCATAATATTGGAGCGTGTATTCTCAAAAATAGGTTGGATAATAGGATACCAACTTTTTCTTTTAATTTTGCTTTCAAACTCTTTTTTGACCTTCCCAAAGCCTTTATTTTTAAATACTTCTTCAAGGGCATTGGGTAAGTTAATAAAAAATTCTGGCACAAAATAACCGAGTTTTTCTGCTAAATGGGAAGAAACGTTAAACCATAAATCCATAATCAAAACTATGTCATTAACTCTTTGTTCTTCCACTAAGCAGTGGCAAAAATTCGACCAGTATATATCCCAAAATAAATCACGATGTCGAATAACATAAGCAATTTGAACGACTTTAAAGTGTTCTTCTGTCAGTTTTTCAGGGGTTTTTTGAGCAAAGAATTTTTCTAATAGTTTTTCAACTTCTTCCTCATATTTTTCTGGTGGTAAAGTTTGATAACGTTGGTTTGAAGCTTCAATGTTCATTTCGGAAATACGATTATGGTACATATCTAATGACCCCTGTAAAATAAGTGTTTGTTCTTGAGAAATGGATAAGTTAGGATTTGCTAAAACTCTGGTGTAAATATTAGCAAGTGATTCTGTGGGGGTGTTAAGTTGAAGAGTGGAAAGTAAATCTTGAATTAACTGATTATAAATATCAATTTCAAAAATACTTTCAGACTTATCTTTTTGCAATAAAGTTTCAGCTAATTCTTGTCGCTCAAACTGTGGTTGTGTCCAGATAAATTCTAGAGCTTCTTTTACTATTGATTTATGGGATTTTTGAGCCAGATAATCTAACCATAAATAAATAACATCAATGGCTTGTGAGGTGGAATGAGATTGTAAAATATCTCTTTGTAATTCATAGTTATGTAAGTCTGGAATGAGCGAAGAAGATTTTTGCCAGTAAGTCCAAAAATACTTAGGTCTTTGGTCAAAAGAAAATGGTTGAAGAAGCGCATAGTAAATCCATTCAAAGACGGGAGAATTAGGATATTTTTGTTTGTAGAGTAAAGCGTTATCAAGAATAAAGTCTTTCGAGAGTTTAGCATTTTCTAGAAAAACTTTAATCCAAGTTGATGCACTCACAGGAATTCTTAATCTTTTTGATAGCTCTTGCTCTGGAATGGCTGAGAATGTTTTTGCTAAGATGATACTCAAATTCTGCTGATTACTAGAAGACAAGGTTAATTCTTTGCCAATCTGTTTCCAGAAAATCAATAATTGTTCCGAGTCATTACTTCTTAATTGCTGAGTAAATTGTTGAATAAAATCTAAAGAATTAAGATGTTCTTTAAGTAATGCAGGTGAATAAAGAGACTCTAGAGCAGTCCATAAAGTCATAGATTTTTGTTCTTGTTTGTTAAGAACTAATGAAACAAAAATAAAGATAGCTTTATCAGCTTGATTAAGAAAATAACTATCTATCTTTTTGAGCATTTTTAAAGCATTAATATAAGAGGTAAGCAAATCACTCTGTTCTTGATTAATGAGTGCCTTTCCTAATAAATAAGATGCCCAAGATAAATCTTCTAAATCCTGTTGTACATATTGACTATGTGAGTTTTTTTGACTTTGCTCTTGGATGATAACTTGTGCAGATTCAATCACTTTAGCAAAAGGCAAAGCGTCTATCTCTCCCTTAATGGCTCTTTGAAAATTGATATAATAATCTAAATGTTTACTCAAGTATTTAGAATCAGAACTATAGCGATCTAACCATTCGTAAAACTCTAAAATCTGACTCTCATACTTTTGCTCATCTAAGTTTTCTAATAGATAAATCGCCAAATCCGATTCGGGAACATCACTAACTTTTTGTTGGGGAACATTAAGAATAAAGTAAGAGTAATATTCATCATTGCTACAACGAAAGTTAGAATTTTCGGTCGTTCCTGTAATCATAAAAGGAGCCGTATAAGGATCATGGTGGTAGGTGGCAAAAGTTAGATAGTTGACATAACGAGGATGTAAAATAGTGCTGAGACTAGCAATCCAATAAGTAATCGCTTCATTATCATCAATAATAATAATTTTTCGTTTTGATTGTTCATAGTCAATCACGGCACAAATCAACTTATAAAACCATTCTTGTCGTTTTTTATCTTTTAAAAATGTCCAAACTGAATCAAAATTAAACGTGATTTCGTGGTTAAATTCATTTAAAGTTGGTAAAGCAGTTTGTGAGGATTTATCTTGTTTAACCCAGAAGGGACTTTTCCACGAAAAAATGCTAGGAATAGTAGAGATTTCTGTAACTGTACCCACCAAACTATGAGCAAAGAAATTTCCATCTCTGCCAAATTCATCTTGTCCGCTAGATTGACTACAAACTAAAAAAGCATCTTCTTCATTAACAAAATAACGTAAAGCAATGGGATGAGTATTGATTGCTTTGACATCAACACCTGATGGGATAGAGTATCCAATCAATCGGTTTAAAATTTGACGTTTTTCACTCTCAAAATTAGGAGATTCAGCCTTAATTTGATAGCCAGTCCTAGTTTCTGTTCGACAAGATGTATAGTATTGTTGTTGGATAACCATTGTTTTACTTCCGTCCTTGTATAAATTGAAATTGAGAAAAAAGCCATAAAAGGGGATCTTCAATTCTTAAAGGAGACAACCCTTCAATCTTTCCATTGATAGGATTTTTCCCTAAAGGAGACATGGCAAAATAACGATAACAATTAAAATAGGTTTTAACTTTGTTATCAAATGCAGAACCCATCCATTCTTCAAGATAAGTGCAAATTTCTGTATGGACTGATTCCACATCAGGTAAGTTTAAATAACCAAAATGTTCTCCTGAATGATGTAAAACTGAATCCGCTTCAATAAAGGGAAATAAAGCATCACTTTTAGATAGGGTAAAGGCAATCGGTTTCTCAATTTTTTTACCAGCTTTAATTTTCAATTTTTGTTCATGTAATTCATAAAGACGTTCAACAATTCGATTGGGGTCTGCGCTTTCTAATCTATCAGGTAAATCCTCTTTTACTAACTGTCTTACTGTTTCAATTTGCAGAGGATCTAAGATGAATATAATCCCATCCGCTTCACAAAGATAACGTGCCTCAGAAGACATAATATCTATATCTTCCATATCTTCACCTGCTGTATCAAATAAAACAAGATTAACAGCTTTACGTTGACCGTTATTGTCAAAAGTTACACGAAGAATCATTGGTGTTTTCGCACGGGAGTCAACAGTGCTACTGACAGTCGCTTGTAAAATTTCTTCCCTAACAAAAATTGGTTTACGGAAAATTTCTTCATAAATTGTGCGACTTTTGTCATCAGTGAACATTACTCCTGCCTTAAAATTTTTGCCAATTTCATTTTGTAAACGATTAACTAAAACTGAAATATAGGTGCTTTTGCTACTACTTCGTCCTCCCATAATAGCAATCATTTTTTCCTCTATTTCTCCTGACAGATACTTTAAGTTATAGTGACATTTTGGACATACTTTTATAGAAGTTTCTTTGTTACAATTAGGACATTTTTCTAACTGATTTGATTTTCCGAACAAACGACCTAATCCTTTTTTTGTGGGTGTAAAGACTAAACCTTCTATAGTAGGGCTAAGAAGCCCTTGAGCTTGGGCTAAAATGACATCTTCACGTTTTCCTGAGCAACGAGTATAACTACATCGATATTCAAGTTGAGAGACTTCTGTTTTTTCAAAGCAAAAAGGACAAAGAATTTTAGACATTTAAAACATCTCCAATTTATCAATTTCTGGTTTGTTAACACGAACATAACCGCCTTTGGATTCATAAAGGCTATCGTTGGCTAAAAATAAAGATCCGTAACAACGATTTTGTTCTTTTAGTTCATAAGTAAAAGTTGTTTTGTCCTCCTGAAGTATTGTTGATGAAATGGTTAAAGCTGTTTCTCCATCTGTTTTTTTAATTGGCTTCCCTCCTTGTTTATAAACTAAAACTAAGTCTGGCATTTGCCCTTTGCCATTGATATTAATGATCAGCAAAAGTTTTCCTTTAAATAACCCAAATCCCTTTTTTTCCCTAGAGATTTCGTAATTAATCTTCATTAAAGTTGATAGGCTAATTCGCACCCGTGCTGATTCATTTAAGCCTGAAGCAATCAAGGTTTGTCCTGCTTTATTAAAGACAGCATAAACCACGATAAAATAATCTCTATTAGTAATACTGGTTAGGGGATAATAACCTTTTAGATTGTATTGATTTTTTGTAACTTTAATGTGGGTTGCATTTGAGTCTTTATGACTTGAAGGAAATTGGCGCTCGCCATGAGAAAGAATAATTTCTTGACAATTTTCTGGCCAATTCCAACGAACTTGAATTTCATTTGTCTGTTTTTGACATTTCAAATTGCTAACATCATCAACATTGACATACTCTCTGGTTTTGCCAAGATAAGCATTTTTTTGAAATAAAAGAATTGGGGTAAAGTAAAAAATTCCTTTCTTTTCAATTGTTATAGTTACAGATGTATTTGTTTCCTGTAAGACTTTGCCATATTCTGATAAAGAGCCTTGAGGTAATAAATGTGTTTTCCCGAAATCGGGAAAAGAATCGCTTTGTAAGACTGCTCCTTCTCCTTTTGTGGGTAATTGCCAAGATAGTTTCAGTTGGTAATAAGGGTCAGTTTTAATCACCTCAATGGTTAAATCTTCTAGGGGAGAAGGGGGTTTTTCGGGAATAACATCAATAGTAATTCCTTGGCTTTTAATAAGACTTCCATCATAATTTTTAAATAAACTATAAATTAGGTAATAATACTTCTTACCATTTTCTAAATTTTTATCAATAACGTTGCTGATATTGATAACTTCAACTCGTTCACCCTGATTAGAAGTATTGAACGGTTTAGTAGATCGATAAATCTGAATTTCAGTAACATTTTGAGGATGTGTCCAAGTTAAATTAACTTGCGTATCCATTGCTTGAGCAACCAGATTAGAAACTTCACTGGTTAACAGTATTGGTTGCTCTAATTGGGCAGAATTAACAGCAAGAACCCCTTCTCTATTAGTATAGATAGCATAATAAACTGGTTTACCACTTTCTACCGTGTTGTCATCATAACTTGTACTAAAAATAGTATCTAATTGTTCTCCATCTTTACTAGAAATAGGTTGGGAGTGATATTTTCTAATAATGGTATAACCAACTTTCTTAGAAGGGCTTGCTTGCCAAGATAAATTGATGATTTTATGGCTCTTGTTTGCAGAAAGTTGACTAGCAGGAAGCGGTGGGGTTTTGGCTAATGCGTCTTTGGCGGCTTGACAATCTTTACAAATCGAAAGAACCTTTTGATAGAGGTCAATTGGATCTTCCCCTTGAGTTTCCAGTTGACGCACTTTTTCTAATTCTGATTCAGCTTTGTGAATTTCTGCTTCAATTTTACTTTCTTCTCTGTTTAAATCAAGAGAAGCAAATTCAAGCTTTAGCTGTTGTAAAATACGACGTGCTTCGTAATAAAGACGTTCGTTAATAGCATGATTGAGTTGTTGTTGACAATTAATTAGGTTCTGTTTTTTCTGTTCTGCTTCACTTTTTAATTGGCTAATTTGTTTACTTAAATCATCGTTAAGAGTCTGAGAGATCAATGGACTTGACCATGCTTGTTGGGTTAAATTAAGATGGTTAACTGCGTCTTCATAAAATTTTTGATGAATTAACTTTTGACTCTCCACTAAATAACGACGCACGATTGACTCATTCCCAATGGGAAAAGAACACTTAGAACAAGCCCGATCTTCAATACTAGAAATGAGTCCACAACTAGGGCATTTTATTTTTAAAGAACTTCCACAATTTGAGCAAAAATCTTGATCCCGCTCATTAATGGTTTGGCATTGAGGACAAGCGATTTTCTGTTTGACCGCTTCAACTCCTGCCATTTCTACGGCAATTTTTTTATTTCGTCCATAGGTTATGATATGCTTTTTTGCTTTTTCAACATCTATCCCTCTAGAAAAGGCTAATTCTAGTAAATAAGTAAACTGTTTTCCATAAATGATTTTTTCATGAAGCGTAATGTTATCAATTGCCTCTTCTAAAGATTGAAAAACTTGTAAACTTAGAGAAAAGTCATAAATTTTTCTTTTTTCATCATCCTTAAAAAAGGTTTTAGCGTGTCCGGCAAGTTCCATAATAGCACTTGCTTCAGCTGTTGATTGACCTGTTTTCTTGATTTCTTCATATCGGTTGCTTGCTGCTGCACACAATTCATCAGTTCTAGTGGTTTTGGGGAGTCCTAGAAAATTGTACAAATCTTGTTGATTTAAACTTTTTAAATTATTTTCAATTTGACCAATTTTTGTTTTATCTGTGTCATTGATCTTAATATTTTCGGAGTTATTTGCTTCTTCTTTAGTCTTAATTTCAATCCCTAAATTACTGATTTGACGGCGAATCTCTGATTCTGAGAACACGCTGGAAAACTTAGTAATCAAATTTTTTACCTCAGATTCTAAAATATAGCCTTTAGCGACTATACCCTTTAAATCTCCCTCAAACTGTTGCTTGAAGATTTGAGCTTGTTTTGACTGACTTTCAAGAGCTTGCTTTCTTTCTTGTTCACGACTTTCAGAATCCTTCATTATCTGCTCAATCAACTTAACCATTTGCAGATAGCCAGTATATTCAACTTTATATTTAGGATGTTTTGTTTTTTTAGTCCATTCTCCTTGTTTAATTTTAAGAATTTTGCTAAATTCTCCATCTGACCAAGGCTGACTTGGATCTATCTCTAATAATTCGTAAAAGTTCGGACGTGATACTTCAGACATGAAAATTTATGATGGGGTTAGGTTTCTAGCTGATCATGGAAGTCCACTTCATAAAAGATTGGACTAGATATAGCAGTTTTCATCAGAATAAGGTATGGCTAAGGAGCTTAAACCCTTTGTTGGCAAAACTTGTCGATACCTCAGTGGCATGAAAAGCACTATAAGATGTTAAGTTTCTGAATTGTCCCTATCATAAATTGGGGACTTTCCCCGATGCAAATTTTTTTTGAAAAGCTGTAAGTCTTTGTGGGATAAGGCATTGCGTCGCTAAGACTCTAGTTCGACTTCGGGACACTTAAGGATATAGCCAATTTTCAGGATAATTTACCTTAAGTTCCCAAAATCTAGTATTTATCGGAAACCTATTCAGCTAGACTTCACACTGCAAACGCTTCCTTTTGTTTATGAAAAATCTGGTCAGCGTTGTGGTACTGATGCTTAATCATCCACTGCTCCAGTTCAATGAGATACCATTGACCGGCAAATGTTCCATATTTTAAGCAAACTTTTTCATTATCGTGTAGAGTGTGCTTAAATCCAAAACGTTCTTTATACAGTGCTTCAATTGTTTCGTCCCCTTTCGGATAAGTCGTGTAGGAAATTTCAGTGTGAGCAATATCATGTTTGTAAGTCAAGATAGCTCGAATCAATTGCTGATAAACAAGATAACTTGTTCCTATTTTGCCAGTTCCCTTTTCATCATATAGAGAGAGACTTTCTCCGATGCTTGTTACATTTTTGGGTAACATCAAATGCTTTCCTGTGTGTTTTCCTTCACAAAATGTTGCCAGTTGACAAGGCAAATAGTAGCCATATTCAGGCAGAGAATAGGTATAACGTGCAACACCGATTACCTGAGAGGGATTCTGTTCAGGATAGGCTAGAAAAATAACCGATTGGTGAGTAAATAAATCGTCGATTTCTTTGCGATAATTTTGTGACTCAGGATAGCGATTCTTGAGAAATAAGAAATAGGATTCAATTTCTGCCGGTGTTTCCGCTTCCTTGACCAGATAACCTTTGACCTTTGGCACATCAAAAGAAAGTAAGGCTCTTTTGCTAAGAATCCAGCAGTTGCCAATGTTATTTAACACAATAAATCCAGCACAAGAAAACAGAATCTTCACATATTGCTCAATATGAGGGGTTTGGGATATATCATAGACAAAGAGAAGACCGTTATCCTGTAACATTCTTCGGACAGTCCTTAAAGTGAATAGGGGATCTTTTTGGGTGTAATTTGTGGTCTTTAGCGTTGCAAATGTTTGTGCCGTTGAATCCTTTTCCTCGTTTGGTTTTAAATTAAGCCAACAAGAAAGTTGCTCATAGTGACGCTCTCGTATTTGACCGCTAAATAAGTGATTGACATCAACTCCATCCGATGACAGTAGCCGCACCGATGTAGATGATAATGAGATAAACTGTTTACCATTGGTTTGGTTGATTATTTGAGAAATAGCCATTTTGCTACCCTTAGGAAGAGGACAACGAGCAATGAGGCTCTCTTCATTGGGAGTAAAGCGATAGAAATCCTTAGATTTCTACGGAGAAGCAAGCAAAACGATGATTTTTGGGCGCAAAAAGCAAAAGAAGCTGGAATTAGAAAGAATTAGAAAGCTTCAATGGCTTCCTATACCTATAATTGAGCAAATAGCTGATATGTGCTTAGTCAGATTAGAGAAAATTTTTTCAAAAAATGAGAATTTCTGGGGATAATTGATCAACAATAGAGAAATAAACTTATGTAGATTGAATAGAGAGCAATGAAGTTAAAACTCTCCGTAGCGGGACTTGAGCAAGTCAAAACCCGATGGGCGCAAAAACAAAAAGAAGGCTGGACTAGAAAATACTTATGCACCGAGGCTAGTCAATTTGCCAAACCCGATGGGAATTGGGAGGAAATTTCAAATGACCCAGCCCACACTTATTACTCTTATTACGCCGACAACTGCTCACCGGAGACTTTAGATCATTTTTTGAGGGGTAAAAACATTCAATCGGAAGGTTTTTTTGCCTTTTGTCGAGCTTTGAACATCGACCCTTCAAAAGTCGCAGATCTAGATAATCTTTTGCAAAAACTGACTCAAGATATCGAGCCTATCTGGGTGGGGCGAGAGTCTCTTCAAAGTGATTTACTGGAAAAACTAAGAGGCGATTGTCGCATTGTCGTAATTACGGGAATAACAGGTATTGGGAAAACTGCCCTCGCCTACAAATTGGCCTTAGCTTTGTGTCAAGAAGGGTTTCCTCCTGAACTGCCTATTGATTTTGATGGGTTTAATCAACGGGAGGATCAACAGTCGCAATCAGAAGCACAAAACTTTATCAGCACAGCTATTGATTTACTCAATCGTGGCGATGAGCCTGTTACGGCAAAACAAGCAAAAAACCCAGAACAATTATTAACTCAACTGGTTAATCATCTGAGCAATAATCGTCGATTAATTTGGTTTGATTCAATGGAAAATCTTTTACAAGGAGAAAAACAAGATGGCAGTAATCGCTTTAAAGACCCCCTCTGGCGAGTCTTTTTTCAAAAGATATTAGAAGCCGAAAATTGTCAGACTCGAATTGTGATAACTTCGCAGGATAAGCCTGAAGATTTTGAAACTTTTAGTCAAGATCAATATTGGCATATTCAGCCATTAATGGGATTAGAAGAGCAGGAAAGTTTACAGTTATTTGAACGTTTATTTCAACAAGCAGAAGTCGAATTAATTCTTCATGGACGTAACCTTGCTTACCTTAAAGAGATCGGAAAACTTTATGAAGGACATCCTCTCGCTATCCGCTTAATTTCTGGTGATATTATTGATAGACTGAATGGAGATATCAGCACTTATTATGACGAGAATAAATCCCGATTTCGACGATTAAGAGAAATGATTGATGAAGCTCAAAAAGCCAATCCTGATGATTATTACAAAGTCAACTTAATGACCAAACAATTACGAAAACAACTGTTAGAGGAGGAAATCGAAAGAACAATAGAGCGACTTGAAAAAACTTTTACAACTGCTTATTTCTTGCTTATCTATGGTTCTACTTATTCATCTTTTGAATTTAAAAATGCGTGGTTTCAAAATCTTCAATTATTTTCAGAATACGAGGAACAAGATTTAGACTTAGCTCTTTTTACCTTGTTTAACCGTTATTTAGTAGAAACTCAAAAACAACCGGGATATGAACCACATATCAAACAGCACAGCTTAATTCGCAATGTTGCTTTCAAGCATCTAGTATCTACCCAAAGAAAAGAAGGAAACCCAAATCATGAATGATTTTCAATCTCCTCAATTAAGAGTCAAAGAACGTCTCACAAGTATCGATTTTACTGTTTTTGGAGAACTCGCTCAAGTTAAACAAAAAGGGGAAATTTTAGGGGCGATAGGGAGTCATTTTGAAAAAGCACATTTTGGCGCATTCATCTGGCATTTAATTGGTTATGAACGCCATATTAAGGATAAAATGGGACAGCAGCTCTCTATTCAAGAACGGGCAAGTCGTTATGTGGAAGCATTTCTCTGTCTATGTCGATTAGGTTGGTATAAAGAAGCTAAATCTTTATTTTCTTTACCCTTAGAAATTCATGATCCAACTTCTTTACCTTTGCACAAACAATTACGCATCTGGGGACGGTATGAAGAGGGCATAAAACTGTGTAAAGAATTATTAGGAAATCTTGACAATGAAACCGATTTTATCTGTTTAAGTGAACTCGGTTATATGTATCGAGAATTAGGACAATTTGACCAAGCAAAAAATTATGCGGAGAAACTCTTATCCTTAGCCGAGCAATTAAATAATCCTCTTTGGAAAGCAAGAGGAAAAGGAAATATAGCCACAATTGATGGAATAAAAGGGGAATATTTAAGCGCTGAAATAGGACTGAATGAAGTTTTAAATCTAGCCGAGATTATTCCCGATTGTGACGAAAAATTTGAGATTATTAATGTTGCCCATTCAAATCTGGGTAATTGTTATGTTTATCAGGGAAAAGTTGACCAGACTATTCCTTGTTTAGAAAAATACTTAAAATGGGCAGAAAAAATTAAAAATCTTATTTATCAAGCAACGGCTTTACGAAATTTAGGAGAAGCACACCGGCGAATCAATGATTTGAATACAGCTATCGATTCAGAAGTGTTGAACGTGGAAAAAAGTGGTACAAAATTTGATATTATAGATAAGAAAACAAAGTAAATGTACACCAATAAATGTGAATAAGCCATGCTAACAATTTTCCCAAAACTAATGAAAGAGCTTCTCAAGCCACTCCCCAAAAATGACTATCCCGCATTAAGTACATTTACTTTTGTGTCCTGTTGGATAGGTTTTGCGCTGGATAAAAGTATCGTCAGCATGAGAGACTTAAGCGCACGCCTGAAAATGCAAGGAATTAATGTCAATACGTCAACGTTTTCTAAGGCGAGTAAAATCCGAGAGACAGAACCATTTGAGAAAATCATCAATAAATTAAATAAAAGTTTAGTAAACAAAAAAGGAAAAGAAGCAGCTCAAGCTTTATTTCCAATTGACTCGACAATAATCTCACTGACAAGTAAACTGTTATGGACAAAAGGATGGCATCAAGTAAAATTATTTTGTGGAATAAATAGTATCACCACAGAAGTGGGGGGAATTGTGATCAATTTTGGTCAAGGACATGACTCTAAAGAAGGGGAAAAAACTATAGAAGAAATTCCTGTAAATGGAGTTGGGGTAATGGACAGAGGCTTTTCTTCTAATGAAAGAATCAGAAAATTATTAGAGAAAAAAGACAAGCACTTTGTTTTAAGGGTAAAAAATGATATGAAGCTAGAAATGCTGGAAAATGGTCAGAGCAAGCTAGGAGCAGAAAAAAGAAAAGTAGAGGTAAGAATCGTTGAGTTTTGTGATCTAGAAAGTAAAAGTGAATTTCGGATAGCGACAGACTTACCCTTAGAAGGAGAAGGGGGGGTAAGTAATGAGGAAATTGCCGAAATGTATCGACAAAGATGGCAAATAGAACTTCTTTGGAAGTTCTTAAAAATGCACCTAAAGCTTGACCGTTTAATCACAAAAAACGAGAGAGGAATTCGGATACAAATTTATAGCTGTATCATCGCTTATTTAATTTTGCAGCTAATAGATATTGAAGAAGTATTTGGCAAAAGCTTATTAGATAAATTGCGCTATTTACAGAGTTTTATGTGTCAACATATCAGCTATGTACACT